>JAFSWO010000020.1 GCA_017450165.1 Bacteroidales bacterium
CACGCTGGAGGAGTACAGCCGCATTATCGAACAGGACAGTGCGCTGGAGCGCCGCTTCCAGACCATTCTGGTAGAGCCGACTGACTTTGACCATACGCTCGCCATTCTGGAGGGCATCAAACCCCGCTACGAGACCTATCATCACGTTGCCTATACCCCGGAGGCCCTGAAGGCCTGCATCACCCTCTCCAGCCGTTATGTAACGGAGCGCTGCCTGCCCGACAAGGCCATCGATGCGATGGACGAAGCGGGTGCAGCCGCCCGGCTGAGCGCCGCACCGGTGAGCGATGATTCCCAGGCCGACAAACTCCAGACGCTCCGGCAGGCCAAGCGGGAGGCCGCCCTGCGGGGCGATTTTTCTGCGGCGGCCGAGCTGCGTGAGGCAGAGCGACAATCCACCGCTGCCGGCAAGCAGGGCGAACCCGCTGCGGAAAAACCCGTCACCGTGACGGAAAACGATATTGCCCGCGCCATCTCGGTGATGACCCGCATCCCGGTCCACAAGATTGCGGAAGACGAAGGCCGCCGGCTCCTGGAGATGGAGTCCGCCCTGCGCAAAGTGATCATCGGCCAGGATGAAGCGGTCAGCAAGGTGGTGAAGGCCATCCGCCGCAACCGCGCCGGGCTCAAGAACCCTGACAAACCGGTCGGAACCTTCCTTTTCCTGGGCCCCACCGGCGTGGGTAAAACACAATTGGCCAAGAAGATCGCGGAGTGCCTCTTCGGCTCCGAAGAGGACCTGATCCGTATCGATATGAGTGAATACATGGAGAAGTTCTCCGTCTCACGCCTGATCGGCGCCCCTCCGGGCTACGTAGGCTATCAGGAGGGCGGTCAGCTCACCGAACGCGTACGGCGCAAGCCCTATTCGGTGGTATTGCTCGACGAGGTGGAAAAGGCACATCCGGACCTCTTCAACCTGCTGTTGCAGGTACTCGACGAAGGCCGTCTCACCGACAGCCGCGGCCGTCGCACCGACTTCCGCAACACCGTGCTGATCCTCACCTCCAACGTGGGCAGCCGGGAGGTCAAGGACTTCGGATCGGGGATCGGCGTCCAGACATCGGCAGACGATCCGAATGCAGCACACAAACGCCTGATAGACAAAGCTCTCGAGAACCTCTTCTCCCCTGAATTCCTCAACCGTCTGGATGACCGCATCTACTTTGGGCCGCTGAGCCGGAAGGACATGCTGAAGATTATCGATATCGAGCTCGAAGGGCTGAAGCGACGGATGACGGCAGCCGGGTACAAGTTGGAGATCGAGCCGGCCGCCAAGAAGTTCATCGCCGAAGTCGGATATGACCCGAAGTTCGGTGCCCGGCCGCTCAAACGCGCCATTCAGCGCTACGTGGAGGATCCGGTTTCCGAGGCGATTATCGGCAACGGCCTGCACGAAGGCACGCTCACCGTCACCCTGGCCGACGGAACGACCACCGTTAAGATCTGACTATGAAAGGAAAGCTCTGCGGAACAAACCGCTACCAACTTACTAAAGAACTGAACTGCAGCGAGGTGGATGCTTCGCAGCGGATGCGTCCTACCGCTTTCATGGAGATTGCGCAGGAGATCGCCTACCTGGCTGCCAGCGCCATGGGGTTCGGTTACAACAACCTCATCGGCAGCCGCCAGGCCTGGGTCCTCTCCCGGATGACCTTCCGAATCCTGGACGCCCCCAAGTGGCGTGATGAATTGACGGTCACCACCTGGCACAAAGGCACTTCAGGCCCCTTCAGCCTGCGTGATTTCATGGTCTGTGACGCTGCCGGGAAGCAGCGCGTGGTGGCTACCAGCTCCTGGGTCATCCTCAACGTGGATACCCGCGCCCTGGTACGCAACGAGGCGATGGCCGTACCGGTCACCCCGGAGCGCGTATGTCACGACCACGCGATTGAAGAGCTGGCCGAGCGGGTGATCATGCCGCGCGACTGCACGCCGGAACTGGTGGGCGAACATGTGGTCCGCTATTCGGACACCGATTTTCTGGGCCACACCAACAACGTGCGGTATGTGGTCTGGGCACTGGACCATCTGGACTACGGGGAACTGCTCGAGCGCCCCATCCGAGAAGTATCGGTCAACTACAGCCATGAAGTACGCGCGGGAGAGACGGTCCAGATCTGGCGTCATCGTAAAGAAGACACCGTCTGGTTCGACCTCAAAACGGCCGGCACCCAGGCGGTGTCCATCTGTATAAAATTCTAAGCTTTAAGCGATTCCGGAAATCAGGCGCATCAAGGTTTCCTTGGCGTCGCCCAACTCCAGATAGACGCCCTTCTCACGGGTGTAGATGGGATTCTCCACACCTGCATAGCCGGGCTTGAGGTCGTAGTTGCAGACGATGACCTCGGGAGCCTCGTCCACATTGAGGACCGGCATGCCGTAGATCGGCGTACCCACCGCTTCGCGGGCAGCCGGGTTCAGCACGTCGTTGGCACCGATCACCACCACAGCATCGACCTTCTTGAAGTCGTCGTTGATGGCCTCCATCTCATAGAGTTTCTCATAGTCCACATCAGCCTCCGCCAGCAGCACATTCATGTGGCCCGGCATACGGCCAGCCACCGGATGGATAGCGTAGCGGACACGGACACCGCGGCTTTCGAGTTTGTCGGCCAGCTGGCGGACCTGGTGCTGCGCCTGTGCCAGCGCCATACCGTAGCCCGGAACAATGATCACATCCTTAGCCTTGGAGAGAACACCGGCGGCGGTGGGCTTCTCCTCCTGAGCGGCGGGCTGAGCCTGAGCCGCACCGGCGAGTTGTCCGTGGAGCGTCTGTACGCGAGCTTCAAGGTCGGCGACCATCGCCTCCAGTTCCTTTATTTTCTTTTCAAGATCCATAGCACGTTTAACTAATTCTTCGTTTTCTTTGACAGGGGTTTGCGGTTGTTTGGGAGCGGGTTTCGCAGTTCCGCCCACGAGAATGCTCATCAGCTTGCGGTTCATGGCCCGGCACATGATCTGCGTGAGCAGAAGGCCGGAAGCGCCGACGATGCCGCCGACTGCCACCAGGAACACGTCACTGATAGCCATACCGGCAATCGAGCCGGCCACGCCGGAAAGCGAGTTGAGCAGGGAGATGGTGATCGGCATGTCGGCACCGCCCACGCGGACGGAAAACCAAAGGCCGAAGAGGGAAGCGGCCACGAGCGTGCCCACGAGGCAAACGGTCATGGCAGCGCCGCTGACGAAGATGCCGGTGATGACAAAGCCGAGAGTCAGCACCAGGAAGAGCAGCGTGCAGAGCGAGTGGCACTTCCAGACGACCGGCTTCTGCGGGAGAATGCGGTGCAGCTTACCGGCTGCCACAAGGCTGCCCACCAGCGTCACCATACCGACCGCGACGGCCAGCAGAGCGGTGAACTGGACGAAAGGACCATAGCCGTGGAGCACGATCTCATGCGCCTGCGCCTCGGAAAAACCGATACCCAGCGCGGAAAGAATACCCACGAGGGCCGATGCGCCGCCGCCCAGGCCATTGAAGAGGGCCACGGTCTGCGGCATCTGGATCATCTGCACCCGGGTGGCCATCAGGCTGCCGACGAGTGCTCCGATCAGGATGGCCACATAGACTGTCCATACCGACACGACGCCCGTGAAGAGCAGGGTAGCCACCACACCGCAAAGCATGGCCAGCGCAGAGAGCAGGTTGCCCGCCACCGCCGTCTTGACTTTGCTCATCATGGAGATGCCTGCAAGTACCAGTACTGCCAGTACGGCACTGATGATAATTTGTATAGCTGACATCCCGGGCTACTTTTTCTTCTTGTTGAACATCATCAGCATCCGGTGCGTCACACCGAAGCCGCCGAACACATTGACAGCAGCCAGCGCAATGGCCAGGCCGCCGACAATCTGCGCCAGGGGACCGCTACCGGAGAGGAAAGCCAGACCGGTCGCGCCGATGGCGCCCACGATCGTCACCCCGGAGAGGGCGTTCATGCCCGACATCAGGGGCGTATGCAACAGGCTCGGCACATTCCTGATAATGAAATAGCCGAGCACCGTGCAGACGATAAAGACTGAGATGAGAATCAGCGGGTGAATCATAGGCCCATAGCCTCGCGTGCACCCTGGTGGACGAGCTGTCCGTCGATGCAGACGAGGGTCTTCTGAACGATCTCATCATTGCGGTCCAGGACGAACTTGCCGTCCTTCACGAGGAAGTTCACGAGGTTGTAGAGGTTGTTCGAGAACATCCAGGTGGAGCTGGTCGGGAGAAGGCCCGGGATATTCTTCACACCCATGAGGGTGACGCCATACTTCTTCTCGATGCCGCCCTTCGGGGTGAGTTCGCAGTTACCGCCCTGGTCAATCGAGATGTCGACGATGACGGAACCCTTCTTCATGCCCTTCACCATATCTTCGGTGATGATGATCGGGGCGATCTTGCCCGGGATCAGTGCGGAGCAGAAGACGATATCCATATCCTGGATGGTCTCCTTGAGGGCATTCTGCTCTTTGATCAGGACGTCGGCCGGCAGACGGTTTGCGTAGCCGCCTTCTGCGATAGCCAGTTCGGCGGGAACGGTGGTGTCCACCACCTTTGCGCCCAGCGAAGCGGCGTTTTCAGCTGCCATCGGGCGGATATCTGCTGCGTAGGTGATGGCGCCGAGGCGCTTAGCGGTTGCGAGAGCCTGCAGGCCGGCAACACCGACGCCGATAACCATAACCTTGGCCGGTTTGATCTGACCCACTGCGGTGAACATCTGCGGCACGAAGGTCGTCAGGATGTTGGCAGCCATCAGGATGCCCTTGTAGCCTGCGCACGTACTCATCGAGGTGAGTGCGTCCATATTCTGTGCACGGGAGATACGCGGAATGCCGTCCAGGGTGATAGCCGTTACGCCTTTGGCGGTGAGGGCCTTCACCATTTCGTGGTTGACCGGAGAAGCCGGGTGGATGAAGGTGATAAGGACCTGGCCCTTATGCATCATATCCACTTCATGTTTCTTCTTGGCCTCGTTCATCAGCGGCTCTTTGACCTTGAGGATCATCTCTGCGCGGTCGTAGATCTCCTGCGGATCTTCAACCATCTTGGCGCCAGCCTTGATGTAGTCCTCGTCATGATAGAGTGCGCCGTCGCCGGCATGGCACTCTACGAGCACCTCAAAACCTTCCTGTACGAATTTGCCCACAGTTTCGGGCGTTGCGGCAACACGAGCTTCGTCGTGCATGATTTCCTTGGGAATACCGATAATCATATTTGTAGTGTTTAAGTGTTGAAATCAGGGTTTCAAATTATCGCGTAAAATTAAGCATAATCCTGTTACTCCGTCATTTTTTCAACGGATATTTCGTATTTGATTTCAACACGTAACGCACAAGCGCGCGAAGGCGCGAATGCACCCGGGACGACAACGGCTTAATCGTCCAATCCGTAAGGGATCGAGGCGTTCTCCCAGGGACTGGCCATGATGTGGACGCCCTGCATCTGGGCGTTCTGGCGGACAGCGCGCATCTGAGACTGGGCGTTGCGCAACTGCATGCGGACGGAGGTGCGGGCCGCACCGCTGGTCATGCCGGTGAGCGTGTTCCAGGTATTGCGGACCGTCTGCTCCCACATTTCATACTGACTGCGGTACTGCTGTTCCAGCTGTTGCTGCTGATAATTCTGCTGTTGCTGCATCTGCTGTTGCTGCTGATAATAGCCGTTGGAAGAGGCGGATGCGCCGCCACCTCCAACCCCGCTGGGAACGATTCTCACCCAATAACCCTGGCCGTCCAACTCGAACGAACGGAGCAGACTGGTTTTGTTGAAACGACCGTCATAGATATACTCTTGACTCGGCCCCATCTGGTAATGACGGGAGAGGCCATCGTTGTCCGTCTCGCAAAGCGGCAATTCCTGCTGGCTTCCACCGGAATAGGTCAAATACATTACATTCTCATAGATCTCCAGATGCAGATAGATGGGCGAATAACTGCCGGTTTGTTGCAGGCCGCAATAAATCTGTCCGGTCTCCATGAAATCTCCCTCCAGGATAAAATCCCCTCGGGGATCGCGATTCACCGCCGCCCGCATCATATCGCCCACGAGATCGGGCTCCTCAGGAGCATCCAGCGGCGCCGCAACTTCAGCAGCAGCTTCACAGGAAGGCGAATCGGCAGTAGTGGGCGAAGAGACCGCATCTGCTGCAGTCAATGGAGCTTCCGCCTGAGCCGCAGACCGATTCGGAGAAGTCAGACGTTTTCCCTTGAACAAATCCTTCCGAAGCATGCCTTTCAGCTGCTTCCAGTTCAGGGTATACTCGTAATGTTCGTTCGTCAAAGGAATATCCAGATACCAGCGCATCCCCTGCTCCTCGAAAAGGAAGTTTTCATAAGGGTTATTATTCGGGTTTTCCACAAACGCGCCCAAAAGGTCGGCATTATTGTTATGGAGCCGTATCCTGGCTGAGAGCGCATTGTACGTCCACTGATTCCATCCGCCATCAATGACATCATTGAGCGTCAGGGGTTCCTCCCGCCATCCGTTGCGCGCAAGGTCGAATACAATCGTTTTGTAAACAACCGAGCCTGCGGGTTCCAGGGCATTCCGGTCGCGGCGGATAATCAGATAGGAAAGGATTCCCTCCTTAAGATGCATCAAGTGCCCGGTTACCGTGACGAAACGATAATAACCGTCTCTGCGAATGGGCTCGCCGTAAAAAGACGACCTTGGTCTGTTTGCCAAATAGGACTCCGTATCCTCTCTTAGATAAACGGAATAGCGTATCAAGCTGCCCTCCTTGTCAGAATCATTCCACAAGTGAATCATATCCTCACCGAATGCAGTCGTCATGATGTTCCGGTTTATATCCTCGGCCTGAAACGGGTTGCCGTCAACATCGTATAGGAAATCCAGTCCGAGAGAGGCGACGAACACGCCGGACCAATCGCTGGATGAGACGCTGCAGGTATCACCCGGAATACTGAAAAAACCACAATTGACGTAATGATTAACTTTCCGCTCACATCCCTGCGCCAGAATCATGAGCGCCGTCACTGCAATCAGTAAAAAGGACAATCGTTTCATCATATCTGATTATTAGACATTTGCAAATGTAATGAAAACTTTTTGAATCGTCGTTTCGTTTTTTGTACCTTTGCGACGTCGTTCGACAAAAAACAACGGGGATGTTCTGGTTTTGACGGTAAATGATGTCGGACGGTAAGCATGCCGAGCGTCGTGGCCCCGCTCGTAAATCTCAGACCGCAAGCCATAACTGGCAACTACAACTATGCACTCGCTGCCTAATCTGCCAAGCGGATTAGCTTAATCGAGCGGACCAGGTCCGCCTCGACGAGTATCCCGCCGGCGTTTCTAGCCTTCCCTCGACGGCAAACGGGATATCATCCAGGAAGGATGCGGACGCCGACGCTTCTACAGCGTCCTAAGTTTCAGAAGCTAAGGAGCCATTGGCCCGCCCTCCGGCGGACGGTTCCCGACAACCAAAGGCGGGATAAGCATGTAGAAAGCCGTAAGGCGCTTTATTCGGACGGCGGTTCGACTCCGCCCATCTCCACAAAAAGAGGCTGCAGACGCAGTCTCTTTTTTTTGTTGGCAGAGAACGCTGGGGAAAAGACACTGAGATTCTGTCACGCTTGGAAAGCACGTCGAGTGAAGGAAGGGCCGACCGTATGTTCAACGCGAAAAACACCTTCCCAGAGAATACGCTTTCCAATTGACTATAGCAGCGATTTAGTGGGAAGGTTCGGCCAAATCGTCGCACCTTCCCAGCAGACATGGTATACAGCCGTCTGTAACAGTCATTAACCGGGAAGGTGTTTTTCGGGTTGAGGCGCCAGAGCAGACGCTGGCGTAATGCGGGCAGGGAAAGGCGCTTTGCCAAAGGACGTAATAATCGGCCGGACAGGAATTAATATTTCAGCATCGTGACGATGCCGTCGCCGGTGCAGACCAGCAGGTGGCGGCCGATGAGGGGAACGATGGAGTTGATCATGCCGGTGGAGACCTTATGCTGCCAGAGCAACGCACCGCTCCCCGCCCCCAGACAGGAAATCATCCCTTTGTCGGAGGGGACGAAGACCAGGGTGTCTCGAACGGCGGACGGCGTGGGCGCGACATCGTAGCCCAGACCGGTCTCCGCGTTCCATAACTCATGAGAGCTCTTTCCTGACAATTCCCCTGAATTGGAGGAAGAAGCATTCTCCCGAGGAAGTTTCCCCGAGTCCGGCGAAGGGGTGTCCCCCGTTTCGAAGGCATGGAGCGTGCCCATCATATCCTTCACATAGACGCGCGAGCCATCCGGCGAGAGGGCGATGGACTCGCGTCCGCCCGGAGCGTCCCAAAGCAGCTGGCCGGTAGCTGCATCCAGGCAGAAGGTCTTGCGATGCGGGGTCACGATAAAGATGCGTCCGGAGGCCTTGACCGGCCAAACGCCGGCCGGGGAATACATCGGGCCGCGGTCGGCCACCCACTTCCACTGCAGTTCACCCGTGGCGGGATGGAGGCTGTAGAGGGTGTGCCCCCAGTCGCCGAAAACCACCTGAGCGGTATCGGCATAAGGCCGGCACTCCACGAACCCGGCTACATCCGCATACTTCCACAAAAGGGCGCCGCTGGAGAGATCCAACGCGCGGAAGGTCCCGTCCGAAGCGCCGCAATAGACGACTCTATTGAAAATCACCGGCGAAGCGACCACAGCCTTTCCACAGGCATAGCGCCAGAGCAACGAACCGTCACGAATGCGCAGGCAGTAGATCGTTCCGTCGGTCGCCCCCAACACGATCCGGTCATACCCCATGGCCGGCGTGGAGTAGACGCGGCCGCCCGTTGCGAACGACCACAACTCTTTGCCGTTGAAGGCGTTGAGCATGTGCACCACACCGCTGGCATCCGCCACGGCAATCTTGTCGCCCTTGATGGAGGCGCCGGAGCCGATGTCGCATTTCAGGTTGCGCTCCCATTTGACGCGTACCTTGGGAAAACTGTCATTCACCGCATAACCGGGCCAGGGATAATCCCCGGGGAGGTATCGCCGCGCATCGCATCCCGCATCGGGACGGTAACGCGGAGCATCCACCAGCTCCATCTCGAACCAGGGTTCCGCCGGGAAGAGCGCCTTGGAGCGGCCAAAGGTCTTGATGGCGCATTCGGAAATCCGCAGGCTGTCCGCGTCTGCCTCCACGATGTTATAGCAGACCGTCCCCTGCTTCTCGAGACAGGCCGAGAGTGCACAGGGGATGTCGGAACAGATCCGCTCGCCACGCTTGTGCAGGTGGCCGCAGAGCAGCAGCTGGATGTTACAGCGCTTGAGGATGTTCAGCACCTTGAAGTAGTTCAGCGAGTTCTTATCCTGCGGGTAATGGTTGACAAAGATCACCCGCTGCCGGGCGGGGATGGTCCGGACGGTGGAATCCAGCCAGTGCAGGCTCTCGGAAGGAACCTGTCCCGGGGCCATCCGCATCACAGGGCCGCTGCTGCACCCCAGGAAGCGGATACCGCCCGCCTCAAAATCGAAGTGCTCGTAGCCGAAAACCCGGAAGAAGGTATCCCCTCCACTCTCCGACCACTTGGTGTCGTGATTGCCGGCCACCACGTAGTAGGGACGCTGCAGGCTGTCCAGCAACGCTTTTGCCGCCACGATCTCCGCATCGGAGCCGAAGTTCGTCACATCGCCGGAGACCAGCGTGAAGGAGATTGTGGGATCGGCATTAATCCGCTCGATACAGTAGCGCAAATCTTCAAAGTGGCGCGAACCGGCGGCGAGATGGGTGTCCGAAAGCCACGCAAAGCGGAGCGTCTGGGCCACGCACGGCACGGAGAGCCCCAGCAGGAGCAGCAGACAGAGTATCCGGGAGCGGCTATTCATCTTCCGGTTCCACAAGGATTTGTTTAAGCTTTTCCATCCCCTTGGTAGCCGGTTCCTGGATCTGGCGGAAATAGCGATACGGGATGGAAACCGGCTTGGGATCCACCAGATAAATGGGATTGCCCGCCCGCAGGTACTGATAGAGGCCTGCGGCCGGATAGACATTCAGGGAGGTGCCGATAATCAGCAGGATATCCGCCTGCGACACGGCGCGGGCAGCGCGCTCCAACTCGGGAACCGCCTCGCCGAACCAGACGATATGCGGGCGCAGCTGTACGCCATGCTCGTCCGTATCGCCCAGATTGATATCACGATAGCCAATGTCGCGGACCCCGGAGTTCAGACTGTTCTCGGGACGGACCTTGGTCAGTTCGCCGTGCAGGTGGATGATCCTGGTGCTTCCGGCCCGCTCGTGGAGATTATCCACATTCTGCGTGACGACAGTCACATCGAACCAGTGCTCCAGTTCGGCAATGATCTCGTGGGCGCGATTGGGCTTGCACCCTTCAAGCTGCCGGCGGCGTTCGTTGTAGAATTGAAGCATCAGGCCCGGATTGCGATACCAGCCGTCAATCGATGCCACATCCTCTACCGGATAGCTTTCCCACAATCCATCGCTGTCCCGGAAGGTGCGGATGCCGCTTTCGGCACTGACGCCCGCTCCGGAAAGAACCACGAGTTTTTTCATACCTATTTAAAATATTTGTTCTTGAGCCAATACTCAAAGAGCGGATCCAGAATCTGCGGCTCGTCGTTCCGGTCGAATGTGACGAGTTCCTTGTTGCGGAAAGCGTCCTTCAGACGGAACACATTGGCCGACGAATTCAGGTGATAGCGGGTCAGGATTTCCGAACTGCTCAGGCGGCGGGCGCCGTCACAGATCGCCCGCAGAAAGTTGATCTGGTTGGGCGTGAGTTCCAGCATCGTGCGGCGGAACTGCGGAGCGAATACCTGCAGCAGCGCATCCCGCGTCTGCACGATGGCATTGTGGTTGACATATCCGATGGGCAGCGTATAGCAGATGGAGCACATCATCTTGACATACCACATATTACAGCCTGTAACACGGCAGATATCCTCCGCATCTTCCCGCTCGATCACACGTCCCACGTTCAAGAAGGAGCTGGTAATATAGTCCACCACGGATTTCTGCGGAATCGGCTTCAGCTCGATGACATCGGTCAGATAATAGAACACCTGCTTCTCCTCAAATACGCTTTTCATGGTATTGACGGCGGAGCCGGTGATGATATAGCGCACATTGGTCTGGCGGAGCCAGGTCTTCACGAGGTCCTCCAGGCGGAAGCCTTTTTCATCGATGGAAATCACATTCTGGAACTCCTTGAGATACACCACGAGGGTCGATCCCGACTCCTTGGCGATGATGCTCGGCAGATCCAGCACCTTTGCGTCCGGTATATTGTCCGATTCTACCGTGAAGGGCAGGATGGCGTCCCGGTTCATCTGCTCGTAGCAGTCGAGCATGCGGCGCTTGAAGCAGTCGATGAATTCCGAAAGGGTCCGCACGTTGAAGAAATCGATCTCACAGAGGCGGAAGGGACATCCGGAGGATTTGAGGCGATGGAGCGCCTCCCGCACGACCGTATTCTTGCCGGTCTTGGGAGCCGAATAGATTGCCACCCCTTTCTGCTTGGTCACCAGTGTGTCAATGACGGTCTGGATCTCCTCCTTGCGACCGAGCAACTTATTGCCGGACGCCGGTTTGTCAAAGGGGAACAACATTTCCATATCGCAACGAAGATTTCTGTAACAAAAACAATTCTGTTACAAAGGTAGGGAATAATCCCTTGCAATGCACTAAAAATGAGAAAAAAATTTACAGCATCAGAAACTCCCTGACACCCAGAATAATGGTCCCGATACCCAGGAAAAAGATGATGGCGCCGGAGATGCGATTCAAGAACAACATCCCCCGCAGGGTGAAGTGTTTTCGCAACAAATTCACGAGGAAACTGAGGCCGTACCACCAAACTGCAGCACCGAGCCAGACCCCCAACACCATCAAGGCAATGGCAAGCGGATTGGTGGCCGTCTCGGGACTGATGCCGGCAAAGGCAAAGGCACCCAGAATCATCACCAACGCACCGGGATTCGAAATGGTCATGGCAAAGCCCTGCAGTGCATCCTTGAACCGTTCGCGCGTAGGGATGGTCAGGGTTTTCTTCTTATTCTGCTGGCGGAACTGCTTGACCGGGTTGCTGATGGCCAGGTGCACCCCGAAGAAGGTGATGATGACGCCTCCGATCAGGATCACCCAGATGCGGTTGCGGTCCAGAAACTCGCTGACGAACGAGAGCGAGAAGAGCGCCACGATGGAATAGATGAAATCGGTGAAGGAAGATCCGAGTCCAAAAGAGAAACCGGCCCAGCGTCCTTTGCTTATGGTTTTCTGGATGCACATCACGCCCACCGGACCAAGCGGAATGGTGACCATCAGGCCAATAATAATGGCTTTGATAAAACCGATAAGCATTCGGGGTGATTTTAAGCGGGACAAAGATAATTAAATTCTCTATCTTTGCATATACAGAAACAGGATATTCATATGATTAGTTCAAGAAAAAAAGCCAAGTGGGCCGTTTGGGGCCTGATATTTCTCTTTGTTGCGCTGAGCAGCCTGCCGTTCCTCTTCAAGGGATGCGGTCCGCTCGCCCTGCTATGCTTCACGCCCCTCTTCTGCATCGATGAGATCTGCCGCAGAGAAAAGCTTCGCGGCGCCGGCTGGTATGGTTTTCTGGCCCTGCTGCTTTTCAACATCGCCACCACTTTCTGGGTCTGGTTCATTTCGCCGGCCGGGGCCATTGCCGCGCTGGGGCTCAATTCGCTCTTCATGTTTATCCTCTACGCCCTCTTCCGCTGGAGCCGCAAACTCTGCAAGAAGGGTGGAAAATGGCTTCCCTACCTCTTCTTCGCGGCCATCTGGCTCGCGTGGGAGCACATTTATTTCAATATCGACCTGACCTGGCCCTGGCTCACCCTGGGTTACGCCTTCGCTACATCCCATAAACTGATTCAGTGGTATGAACTGACGGGTGTGCTCGGCGGCTCACTCTGGATTCTCACCTGCAGCATCCTGGCCTTCTTTGGCCTGCGCGAAGCGATGGACGGCCGCCGCAAGAGTGCCTGGTGGATGGCCGGCGCGCTGGCAACCATCGTGCTGATTCCCACCATCTGCTCGCTGGTTCGTTACTACAGCTATCGGGAGAAGGGCGACACCGTTGAAGTTGCCATCATTCAGCCCAGCGTAGACCCGTTTCAACGCCACGGTCATGGCACCCTCACGCAGGATGAACTGGATGCCCAGATGATCCGGATGGCGGAAGAGGTGGTCACGCCCGCAACGCGCTACCTCATCACACCGGAGACCGTAACCTACGGAATCGATATCAACCTGCCGGATACCAGCCCCTCGTTTCAGCGCTACCGGGAGTTTCTGGGCAAATACCCGCAGCTGAACCTCCTCTTCGGGTCACTCACCAACCAGCACTATTTCGTAGGTGGAAAGCCTACCCCCACCGCACGCCGCACGGGGCCCTTCTGGTACGACCGTTTCAACAGCGCCATGCTGATCAGCCACACGATGAATCTGGGATACTACCACAAATCCAAACTGGTCCCCGGTACGGAGTGCATTCCTTTCCTGGAGCAGGCACCCTGGCTGGGCAAGGTCGTGGACAAATTCGGCGGAGCATCCAGCAGTTATGGACGGATGAAGCAAATGGAGGCGCTGGAGGGCACCGATGGCAACAAGGTGGTGCCGATGATCTGCTACGAATCGGTTTACGGCGACTACTCCCGCGGCGGCGTCCAGCGTGGCGGCAATTTCATGGCCGTGATGACCAACGACGCCTGGTGGGGCGATACGCCCGGTTACCGGCAGCACTTCCGCTATGCCGCCCTGCGCGCCATTGAGAACCGGCGCGATGTGGTACAGGCCGCCAATACGGGCCTTTCCGGTTTCTTCAATCAGCGGGGCGATGTCCTGCAGCGCACATCCTGGTGGAAGGAAGAGTCTCTGCGGGGTGATGTCCATCTGAACGACTCCCTGACCCATTTTACCATCCACGGCGACGTGATTGGCCGACTGGCTAAACCGCTCAGCCTTCTTTTGGCGCTGCTGGTGCTTGCTTCTTTTGTTTGGGGTAAGATATCCGCGCGTGGTAAATCTGCAGCAGATAATTCTTAAGTGACTCCTTGACCAGGCCCAGTTCGCGCAGCGAAATATCCGCCTCGTCGAACTGGTGCTCTTCCATCTTGCCGGCCACAATCCGCTCTACCAGTGCCGAGATTGTCTCGGCGCTGTAGTTTTTCAGCGTACGGGAAGCCGCTTCAATGGAATCGGCAATCATCAAGATGGCCTGCTCCTTTGTCTGGGGCAGCATTCCATCATAGGTGAAGGGAGCCTTGTTCTCCGGATCGCCGCCGGCATTGCAGTACTGCGTATAGAAATAACGCGCGAGGCCACGGCCGTGGTGAGAGCGGATAAAGTCGGTCACGATGGACGGCAGACCGTTCTTGCGGGCCAGCAGTACGCCGTCTTCCACATGGCGGATGATATCGTGCGCGCTGACCTCCGGCGACAGATCCTTGTGGTAATCGTCACTGACGCCGGCCGTCTGGTTCTCGATGAAACAGAGCGGATTGTCCATCTTTCCGATATCATGGTAGAGTGCGCCGACGCGGGTGAGCATCGCATAGCCCCCAACCGCGCGGACCGCTGCCTCGGCCAGGTTGGCCACTTGCAGTGAGTGCTGGAAGGAACCCGGTGCCTTGTGGGCCAGCTCCACCAGCAGTTTGTTATTGGTATCGGTCATCTCCCACAGGCGCGTGTAGGAGACGAATCCGAAGATTTTTTCCAACAGATAGACAAAGGGGTGGAGCACCACTACCAGCAACGCGTTGCCGGCCAGCAGGAGGAGGTGCTGCTTGCGGAATGCCTCGGCGCCGCCATCGGCAAGCAGGGCGAAAGCCGCGTAGAGGAATCCCATGGCCAGGAAAAGGAAGACCGCATTCAGGAAGAGTTTCCAGCCGCGGTTGAACTGGCTGAAGGAGAAGAGCGCAAGCCCGCCCGTCACCAGGTTGGTCAGGAAGAGTTGCACGCCATATTCCGGCACCAGCAGCAGCGGCAGCAGGATTACACTGTAGGCAGCCACCGCCACTGTGCGGTTGAAGAACGAATCCATGTAGATGAGCAGCACCACGTAAGGCACCAGGAAGAGCCATCCGGCTCCGATTCGAGCCACCAGGGCCGTGGCGATCGAAGCAAATAGCAGCATCAGCAGCAGGAACAGCAATTGCGGGAAGGAGTTCCAGACTTTCCGCTCAAAGATGCGGATCACAAAACCGAAGACCACGAGCAGCGCCACGACCAGCATCAGATGACCGAAGAAGACGGCCGCCGTGGTATCGCTCAGGCCAAAACTGCGCTCATATTCAGCCTTGTAGGAATCCAGCAACTGCTCGATATCAGCGGTAACCAGCTCACCCTTGGAGACGATCAGCTGTCCGGCATAGATGGTTCCCTTGGTGGGCGAGATATAGTCCACCGCCTCCTTGTGGAAGAGGGCGGTCGTGTTTTCGTCGTAGACCAGGTTCGGCACTACGTAGGATTCCAGATCCAGAGCCGCCGAAAGCGAGTCTACATAGGCCTCCGGGAACTGGGCGGTGAGGGCGCTCAGCAGCATGAAGCGGGCATTCTGCTGGGTGTATAGGTTCTGCGCCGGCACTTCCGCCACGCGTTTGTCCTGCTTGACCAGCACGACCTGGCTGCGCTGTCCCTCACCCAGGGTCGCCACGATGCCGCTGCGGTAAAGGTCTCGCAACTGACTGAGCACGGCCCCTGAAAAAGCCTGATCCACCTCATGCTCGGCGCAATAGGTCTTGAAGGCGTCGATTTTGGCTGCCGGAATGCGTTCATCACTGAGATAGCATTCCACAACCTCCGATGCACGGGCCTCTTTCTCGCGGTACATCTCCGCGTCCGTCTTGAGGACCGGGAAATCGATAGGAGAAATCAGCGTTTCATAAATCCACGGGCTGCCTTTCTGGTATTTGTACATGAACTGCCCCTTGGAAGGGAACAACACCATCATCAGGGCCGCCACAACGGCGAAAGCGAGATAGGGACGAAGCTTGGACATGCTGCTGGAGATTATTTAAGCTGGAAGCGGTCGCCTTCGAAGAAGATGCGAAGCCTGGCCTCTCCGGCAAAATTGCCCCGCTCATCTACGCGGATGGTGGCGGGATCCGGTTCGAGCACCATGACGGAACTCTTTCCCAGCACTTCAATGTCTTTTCCATTCGAAACCACGATGGCCGTTGCCTCGTCAATACCGATTCCCACGCACTCCGGATGCTCGAAGATGATGGAGAACAACCGGTTTTCCCGGGCACGCTTAAGGAAATGCTGATCGACGATGGCACCCTTGAGGAATCCCATGCCATCCAGCGTCTTGACCATGTTCGGAGAGATGGTTTTGAAACCGATCGAATCACCGTCCACCCGGCCACCCTTGATCATGATTTCACTCATCATCGCAGCGCCGGCGCTTGTACCGCCGATCATGGCGCCATCCTCATACATCTTCATCAACTTTTTATGCAGCAGCGAGCTGCGCAGCGTATCAGTAATGCGGTGCTGCTGACCGCCGGTGAAATAGACACCGGTCACACCGTCAAGCACTTTGACGTAGGCGGGGTCATTGGCCTGCGTGCGGGTCGGGGCGATCCAGGAAAGGTTTTTGGCACCTGCCTTTTTCATGCGGCTGATGAAAGAGTGAGCCGCCTCCTCAGGATTACCGGATGCGGTGGAAATGACGAGAATCTTTGCATCCGGTCCACCGGAGTGACCGATCAGGGCCTTGTCGATCGATTTGGTCATACCCCCACCACCTATAATAACAAGGTGGCCTTTGGGCGCTTGTGCGAGCGCGAAGAATGCCGTGGAGAAGAGGATGCAGAGCGTAACTGCGAGAAAACGGAAAGACTTCATATTCGAACGGTTCATTTGTACAAAGGTACGAATTATTGAAAAAAATATTTGCAGAGCCGAAAAATATATCTACATTTGCAGTCCCAAAACGGAAAGCTTCCTTAGCTCAGTTGGTAGAGCACGACACTCTTAATGTTGGGGTCCAGGGTTCGAGCCCCTGAGGGAGCACCAAAAAAAATGGCCATCAAACGATGGCCATTTTTTTGTGCCAGGGCACCATACATTGATACGTATCGTGTGTGACGAAATCCGTGTGACGAAATATTCGTCATCGAATTCGATGATTTTGTCACTATTTAATAGAATTTATCACATTCATTAGGCAATAATCCCAATAATTGGGCTGGGATAAATACATAATCTATTTTTGCGGCACTTTTTAAGTCAAACCAAGCACAAACGCAAAAGAGATTATGAGAAATTTCATTGAAATCATTCAGGAGAGCATCCGTACCCATTGGGATGCAAATGCATTGAGCGACTTGAACGGCGAGACCTTCAAGTACCGTCAGATTGCGGAAGAAATCAAACATCTTCACCATATTTTTGAAAATGCAGGCCTGCAGGCGGGCGACCGTGTGGCACTTTGCGCGAAAAACTCTTCACACTGGGCCATCGCCTTTCTGGCCGTGGAGACTTACCACGCCGTAGCGGTTCCCCTGCTGAACGACTTCCTGCCCGAAAGCGTGGTGAAGTTGGTGGATCACTCCGAGAGCAAACTGCTCTTTACGGACCTCAGCATCTGGGAGAACCTTGATCCCGCCAAAATGCCCGGCCTGACGGCCGCCATCGACGTGGACGACTTCTCGCTGCTGATGGGAGATCCCTCCATCACCGACATTCCCAGCGAAATGGCGCGCAAACCGATGGAGCCCGCGGACGTCAACTACCCGATGGGCTCGCTGGACGACCTGGCCCTCATCAACTATACCTCCGGCACCACCAGCGCCCCGAAGGGCGTGATGCTGACCTTCCGGAACATCTCATCCAATATCGAGTTCGCCCTCTCGCACATTCCCAACGGTCCGGGCGACGAGATGATATCGATGCTTCCGCTGGCCCATATGTACGGTCTCGCCTTTGAGTTCATCTACCCGCTTGCCGGCGGCTGCCACGTCCATTTCCTGGGCAAGACCCCTTCGCCCAAGGTGCTGCTCGGCGCCATGGCAAGCGTCCATCCCTACCTGTTGATCACGGTTCCGTTGGTGCTGGAGAAGATCTTCCGAAACGCGGTTTTCCCGACCCTCAACAAGCCGGCTATCAAGCGGTTGATGAAGATCCCCTTCTTTGACGCCTTCATGAAGAAGACCATCCGCAAGAAACTGATGAAGACCTTCGGCGGGAAGGTTCGCTCCATCATCGTGGGCGGCGCCGCCATCAACAATGACGTGGAGATGTGCATGAAATCAATCGGGCTGCCCTATCTCGTGGGCTACGGCATGACCGAATGCGCACCGCTGCTCAGCTACGAAAGCTGGGACAAGTTCGTGGCCAAATCCTGCGGTAAGGCCGTGGACGGCATGGAACTGCGAATCGATTCAGAAGACCCGCAGCACGTTCCGGGCGAAATCCTCGCCAAGGGCGTGAACGTGATGGCCGGCTACTACAAGGATCCGAAAGCGACGGCTGCCGCTATCGATATGAACGGCTGGCTCCATACGGGCGATATGGGCGTGATCGACGCGCGCGGCAACATCTTTATCAAGGGACGCTGCAAGAACCTGATTGTGGGAGCCAATGGCCAGAATATCTATCCCGAGGAGATTGAAGACAAACTCAATTCCCTGCCGTTGGTGGCTGAATCCATCGTGGTGGAGCGAGGCAACCAGCTGGTCGCCCTGATTTACCCGGTAATTGAAAAGGGAAGGAAGGCACTCAGCCCGGAGGCCATTGCAGCCAAAATGGAAGAGAACCGTCTGCTCCTTAACGAGATGCTGCCTGCTTACAGCCGCGTGGCAAAAGTTGAGCTTCGCGATACTGAATTCGAAAAGACACCGAAGCGTTCCATCAAGCGATTCCTCTACAAATAGGCGGAATCCTTTCTGTAAATCAGAAAATTGTTTTAGCTTTGTCCGTTCAAAAATTCACAGATGGGCAGAGCTAAAACTTTTTTAATCAACCAGGGCAAGTATGCCTGCGCCACTTCGCTGGGTGCCGTCGTCGAGATGGCGATCCTCTGGTTGCTCGCCCATGTGATTTTCAAGAACACCTCTTTTCCCGGGAAGGACTCGCTGTCCATTCTCATCGCCTCGGAAATTGCCATCCTGGTCAACTTCACCACGGCTTATTTCTTTGTCTGGAGAGACCGGATTACCAAGCGCTCCCCTCGCTCCTACTTCCGTCATTATCTGGCCTTTGCCTTGACGGCAAACATACTGATGGTGCTCAAGGTGGCCCTGGCGCTTTTCTTCAAGGACCTCTTCCGCTGGGATGTGGTGATCTGTGACTTCGTGGCCTTGATTATCAGCGGTACCGTCAACTTCGTGCTCAACGAGATGGTCATTTTCAAAGACCGCAGGCAACTGCTTCAGAAATACGATCCTGAAGAAGTCGAGGAAGAACTCACAAAAGAGGAAGAAAGCACTACGCTTTAGCGGATTCCACCTCCTCCTGCTGTTTCATCTGCTGTCGGATACTTTCCCGGTGGATGGTCTCCATGATAGCCGTTACATAGGCCGGATCCAGCCCCTGCTTGCTTGCCAGGGCAGAGAGACGTTCAATGATTTCCCGATAGCGGCCGCTCTGGAGGACCGGCATATTGTGCGCGATTTTCCAATCGCCGATCTCGTTGGAGAGACGCTGCCGTTTGGCCAGCAGAGCCACCAGTTCGCTGTCCAGTTCGTCAATCTGTTCGCGCAGCAGGCCGATTCCATCCGGAACGCGGGCATCGTCGCGCACCACCAGGCGGTGGATTACAGCGAACAACTCGCTGGGCGTCAACTGCTGACGTGCATCACTCAACGCACATTCAGGATGGCAGTGCGATTCAATCATCAGGCCGTCATACATCAGATCCAGCGCCTGCTGTGCCAGCGGTGCCACCCATTCGCGGCTGCCCCCCATGTGGCTCGGATCGCAGAGCAGAGTGATCTCCGGATAGCGGCGTTTCATCTCGATGGGAATGTGCCAGAGCGGCAGGTTACGGTAGAGATTCCTCTCGTAGGAGGAGAATCCCCGGTGGATGATGCCGATGTTGCGAAGGCCTGCCCCGGAGAGGCGCTCAATGGCACCGCACCAGAGGTCGATGTCGGGATTGATGGGATTCTTGACCAAAACCGGAATCTCCGTTCCGCGCAGCGCATCCGAGAGTTCCTGCACCGCAAAGGGATTGGCCGTTGTGCGGGCACCGATCCAGAGCAGATCCATCCCCGCCTTGAGAGCCTCCTCCACATGGGCGGCCGTGGCCACCTCCGTGCAGAGTTTCATGCCGGTGCGTTCGCGCGCCTCCTGCAGCCATGCAAAAGCCTCGCTGCCAGCCCCCTCGAATCCGCCGGGTTTGGTGCGGGGTTTCCAGACGCCTGAGCGGAACACGCGGATTCCGCCGGCAGCAAGAGCATCCGCCGTAGTGAGCACCTGCTCGCGGCTTTCCGCGCTGCAAGGGCCTGCAATCACGAAGGGGCGGTCCAGTTCCAGCTCCCCGAGGGCTATCTTACGGATTGTTTCAGCCATGCGTCAGATCTTTTCCAATACGGAAGCCTCCACCCAGCCCTGACGGCCGTCGGATAGCTCGATTTTGATCCATTCACCCAGGGTATCCAGCAATTCCACCTTGGTGCCTTCGTGCAGCACAAAGATGGATTTACCCCCCTCGCCCGGCGAACTCTTGACCGTAGAGACAGGCTGAATCATCACCGCCGCATCCGAACGGAGGGCATCCGACTTTTCGGAGAGCGAGAAATAGAGGGCCGCCAGCGCGAGGAGCGCCACGATGCAGGCAAAGATAAAAGAGACCTTGCGCGCACCCAGACGGCTGAAAAAGCGGAATCCCAGCAGCAGCGCCGCCACAACGAGGGCCAGCGCCACGGAAATCCAGGCCCAGGCATCGGCCGAGAAGGCATATTTGACCTTCTTCAGCCAGGTAACCAGCAGGAAGGGTGGAATCTCATCAATCTTGTCCAGGGTAAACTGGCGGCAGATATCCAGGTTGTTGCGGGCATCCGCGTGCGCGGGTGCCAGTTTCAGGCATTTCTCGTAGTAGAGGATGGCGTGCGGGATATCGCCCAGTTTGAAGTAGCAGCCCGCGATGTTGTACCACAGGTCCGCCGAGACGAGCCCTTCGTCTGCAATGGAACGATAGGTATCCAGGGCGGTGGCGTAATCAGCCGACGTATAAGCGGCGGCAGCCTCCTCCCAGCGGGAATCCTCAGCCGCACGTGCAGTGAAGGTTCCCAGACAGAGCAGTGCCGCGAACAGCAGCGCCCCCTTGCGGAGTGGCTGGTTCTGTTTACGGTTGGTTTTCACTTGACCCTCCAGTTCTGAAATGACATTGAGTGCTTCGTTGTAAAGTCCCTCACGCTCAGCCTGCTCGGTATCCGGCGCATAGCGTGCGAACTCGCAGGCATCCAGGATATGGATCAGACGGCCGGACAGGCTGCTTTCCACCCCGCGCTCCGCGAAGGCTTCCGCGATGCGGTCTTTGGAGAGGTCCGCCGCAGGAATCGTGAGTTTATCGGAAACATAGCCCAAGACGGCCTTGTGCAATTCCTCGTAATAAGCACTGTTCAGGTTGCGCTTGAGATAGTCGCCGGCCTGATGCAGGCGCGTGCGGGCCACCTTGTTGGCGCGGCGGTTCCGCATCCCCACGACATCCCGTCTGCGCGCGGCGGCAGCCCTGAAGAAGAGAGCAAGCAGCAGCGTAATCACGGAGATGGCCGCAATCAGCAGCCAATAGAGCGATGAACCGGCGAAGAAGGCCCCCTCCTTCCGCAATCCGGAAGCTCCGGTGTGGATAAAGCGGATATCTTCCGCCAGGTTGCGGACGCCCTGACGCGCCACGCCGGGCACGACCACGCCACCGGATTCAATCTCTTCGCCCTTCTCCACTGAAATGGAAAGCGGCTCGGAAGAAAGGGTCACATAGCGTCCCTTGGCGATATCATAATAGGAATATCGGATGGGTTCGATGGTAAAATCGCCGTGGCTGCGCGGAATAAACGGGAACTCGAAGGTCTTGGTGCCCGAAGTGCCGTCGGCCGATATTTTCTCGGTGCTCTTGAGGTCATAAACTTCAAAATCCGGTGGGAAACTGACACGCGGCGCCTCCAGCATGGAGATATTGCCCCGGCCGGTGATGGTGACCACCAGCGAAGCGGCCTCGTGGGCCTTGATGCCCTGTTTGCTGATGACGGCGTTCATCTTGAAGTCGCCCACGCCGCCGGCGAAGGAGGCGGGAGCACCCTCGGGCAGCGGTTTGACCTGAATCTTGACCGCATCGGTCTTGAGACGCTTACGAACGGTCTGGTAGGAGTCGAAAAAACTGTCAAAGAAGGAACGCGGGCCGCTGTCGCCCAGGACGCGAATCTGGCAGACCATCTCGGCCGGATCAATCGTCACGCTGCCGGTACGCTGCGGAATCAGCATGTAGCGGCGCAGCACGGCGGCGTTGTAAATGGTTCCGCCCACATTCTCACGCTCGAACTGCACGTTCTGGGCGGATTCGGTCTCCTTGCTCCAGAAACCGTTGAAGGTGGGAAAGTGAACCTCTTCGAAACCGGTCACATCCACCCGCGTATAGAGCTTGAGGGTAGCCACCAGCGGTTCGCCCTTGACCACCTGGGTCTTGGAAACGGAGAGACGGAGGAAGATATCGCCCGAGCCCACCGGCGCGGAAGCATTCTGCTTCTCTTCCGTGGTAGCGGCCGCAGCGGCGCCGGCATTCGGATCGGAAGCAGCCTGGGCGCGTTTCTCGCCGCTGACCACCTCAATCTTGAATTCGCCGGTAGTGCAGCTCTCCTTCCCTACCGTAGCCGTTGCCGCAGGCAGGGTGATGGTGCCTTCCGAGAGCGCCTGCACGATATAGGTGTAGGTTTCCTGGTGCGTGGAGGTGCGTTTGCCGTTGACGATGCTGGTACTGGACATCGATCCGGATTGCGGTCCCCACAGAATGGAAATCTGATCGGAACCGGGCCAGTTGAAGTCTGACATCCGGCCGTTGGCGGTAAAGACAATCCTGAAGTTCTCATCCGCCGTCACCACCTTCGGGGCATCTACCGTCAGCGTGTTCTGGGCCAGGGCCGCAAACGCGCTGCAAAGCAACATCCATACGATACACAGTCGTTTCATATCTCGTTCGTTTCTACCAATTCTTTTCTTTTTGTTTCGATTTAAAGAGGAGCGCTTTCTCCTTCTTTACCTTGTCCTGGGTCTCCTTTTCCTTGTCCTGGATGGCCTGGAGCATCTGTCGGGCATCCTGCTGGCTCATCTGGGGAGGCGGAGGCGTCTGGCCCTGATCCTGGTTCTGTTCAGGATTCTGGTCGGGATCCTGGTTCTGCTGATCGGGATTCTGCTTCTGATCCTGATTCTGATCCTGATTCTGATCCTTGTTCTGGTCCTTGTTCTGGTCCTGATTCTGCTGGTTTTGCTGGTTTTGCTGGTTTTGCTGTTGATCCTGATTCTGATTCTGCTGATCCTGGTTCTGGTCCTGGTTCTGATCCTGGTTCTGCTGCTGGTCCTGCTGGTTTTGCAGCATCAGCTGTGCGTAGGCCAGGTTGGACTTGGTCTCCTTGTCGGAGGGATTGCGGCGCAGGGCATTCTTGTAGGCCTCGATGGCGCCCTGCCAGTTCTGCTGGGCGAGCAGCGAATTGCCCATGTTGTGATAGAGCCGGGCCGCATAGCGGAGATCCTTGGCCAGCGAATCGGCGATGGCGCCGTAGGCCTTGTCGGCCTCCTGATAATTCTCCAGCCGATAATAGGTATTGCCCAGGTTGTAACCGGCCGCATTGGAGAGCGAATCGGCCAGCAGGGCCTTCTTATAGTCGATTTCGGCGGCCTGGTATTTCTCGTGACCGAAGGCGCGGTTGCCCCTGCGGACACTGCTCCGCTCCCCCTGCGCCGACGCGGCGGGAACGGCAAGCGCAATCAACAGCAATATGAAGACGATACGTTTCATTTCTGGTCCTCCTTGAAGAATTTTCGGCGGCTGCGGGTCTCGGGTACCAGGAAAGAGAGTACGAAGAAGAACAGGGCTATTCCGAAGAAATACATATACTGCTCGTCAAAGTCCTCGAAGACGACGGACTGAAACTCCTCCTTGTCCAGCGTGCGGATGTTGTCGATAATCGGATTGAGGCCGAATTCGCTGTTACCGGCGCGGACATACTCTCCGCCGCCTACGCCTGCGATCTGGCGCAGGATACTCTCATCCAGCTTGCTGACCACGATGTTGCCTTTCTTGTCTTTCATCAGTTCTCCCCCCACCGGAATCGGTTTGCCGGCCGGCGAACCCACGCCGATGCAATAGATGCGGATTCCCTCCTCCGCGAGGCTTTTGGCAGTTTCAATCACGTCGCCTTCGTGGTCCTCGCCATCGGTAATCAGGATGATGGCGCGGCTCTTCTGGCTCTGCGAACTGAAACTGCGGGCACTGGTGGCCAGGGCATCCGCGAGGGCCGTACCCTGCACGGGAACGGAACCGGTGGAGATGGTATTGAGGAAGATCTTGGCCGACACATAGTCGGTGGTGATAGGCAGCTGTACAAAGGCCTGTCCCGCAAAGACCACGAGACCGATTCGGTCACCCGCCAGCTTGTCCACCAGGCGGGAAATGGCCAGTTTGGAGCGCTCCAGACGGTTCGGCGAGTAATCTTCCGCCAACATCGAATTGGAGACGTCCAGCGCGATCATCACCTCTACGCCCTTGCTCTCGCGCTCCTTGAGACGGGCACCGAGCTGCGGACGGGAGAGGCCGATTGCGAAGAAGAAAAAGGCGACGGCGAAGAAAGAGACCTTGAGCCAGCCCTTGCCTACGGAGGCGGTCGGCATCAGCTGCCGGACCAGTTCCGGGCTGCCGAACCGGGCAATCCGGCGGCGTCGAAGCCCCAATGCCACTGCATACGCCACAAAGAAGAGCGGCACGAGCAGCAGGAGGAGCAAAGCGGCGGAATGCACGAAGTAAATCATAACGGCAGCCTCCTTGTAAAGAGTTTAAACCCGAAAGCCAGCAACAGCGCGATGAGCGCCGCAACGGCGTATTTCATAAAGAGTTCCGTATAGACGGGGAAGCTTTCGACCGTGGTCTTGCTCTTCTCCATCTCGTTGATCTCTCCGTAGATTTCCATCAGCTTGGTATTGTCGGTGGCGCGGAAATACTTGCCGCCTGTCTTGGAGGCGATCTCTTGCAGCAGCGGCTCATCAATCTCCACGCGAACCTGCTGGAGTTCGATTCCCCAGGGCGTCTGAACGGGATACGGGGCAGTGCCTTTGGCGCCGACACCGATCGTATAGACCCGCACGTTGAAGGTACGGGCGATTTCCGCCGCGGTAATCGGGGAAATCTCGCCGCAGTTGTTCACACCGTCCGTCAACAGGATCACCACCTTGCTCTTGGCATCCGAATCCTTGAGCCGGGCCACGGCGGTGGCCAGACCATTGCCGATGGCGGTACCGTCTTCAATTAGGCCCGTCTCGATCTCCTTCATCAGGTTGATGAGCGTCACGCGGTCCGAGGTGAGCGGAGACTGGGTAAAACTCTCTCCGGCAAAGACTACGATACCGATGCGGTCGCTCGGACGCGAGGCGATAAACTCAATGGCGATATCCTTGGCCGCACCGATGCGGTCCGGCTTGAAGTCGCGGGCCAGCATGGAAGTAGAGACATCCATCGTCAGGACGATATCGATACCCTCGGTATCCACCTTCTGCACCTCCTGCGAGGTGCGCGGACGTGCGAGAGCAAAGATAATCAGGGCCATCGCTATGGAGAAAAGCACGAAAGGCAGGTGGCGGAGCCAGGTGCGCGGGGCACTCTTCCGGCCGTCGGCCGCCCACTGGCGAACATCCGACACCGCCATTCGCGGCGAGCCGCCACGCAGCTCACGCCATACATACAGCGCGATGAGCGGCAGCAGCAGGAATTCCAGCCAGAGCAGATAAGGATACTCGAAAAACATTATGCCTCCTCCTTCTTTTCCACTTCCATGCGCTGCAGGAAGGTGTCATTGACAAACCGCACGGCGGTCGGAAGCGTCTCCTCGTTCTCGGCATCCGTCGCCGAATGCTTGGCGAACTTCACGAAGTCCGCCCGCTCAAAGAGCTCCTTCACCTCGGCAAAGAGGCGCGGTTCGATCTCCTTGTCCTTCAGGGAGTCGAATATCTCAGCGGTGGTCTGCTCCAAAGCGGGTACCTCATAGAAGGCGGCCATGTACTGACGGAGCGTATCGGTCACTTCCGTATAGAACTGCTTCTGGCGATGGTTCTGCCAGAGCTGCTTGCCGCGGATCTTGTCCAGGGCGCGAAGCGCCACCACATGGGGCGGATCGCTCACCTTGGGCCGGCCGAAGAAATCGCGGTTGTCGCGGCGGTAGCGGATAAAGCGCACCAGCATCACCACCAGGGCGGCAAAGACCAGCACGCCCAACACCCACGGAGCCACTTCGCCAAAGGTCAGCGGATAGCGGATCTGCCGCTTGATGTCGAAGGGCTGGAAGGTGGCGGTGTCGATAGGCATCGTGGCGACCTCCAGGACGGGGCCGTCAATGAAGAGCGTATCCACGCTGCCGTCCGTCCGCTGAATCTGCGCCAGAAGCGGCGGCAGGAAATAACTGCCCGCCTCAAAGGCCGTCAGGGTCATGTGACACTCGACATCCAGGTGCTTCCGGTTCTGTTTGACCGTATCTACTGCGAACCCTTCGATCGTCTCGAGTCCTTCGGCGACCGGTTCGTCGGGTTTTTCAAAGTAGCACTCCTCACCGGGCACGAGCCGGAGCGACGCGCTCCAGCGGACCTGGTCGCCGATCAGGATGGAATCGCAGCTCAGACGGCTCTGCAGCTGCGGCTCTTCCTGAGCGAAGAGCTGGCCCATCCCTGCGAGCAATACCCCTATGAAAAGTATCAATCGTTTCATCTGCTAGGTTCTGCTTTTGAAGAACGAAATCAAATCCTTGACATAATCACTGTCCGTACCGATCCGGACCGAATCCACCTTGTAGCGGTGGAGCAGCCGGGTGGTATTGGCGTCGGCCGTGGCGCCCCAGCGCGCATAGCTGCGACGGACGGAGGCCGAAGCGGTATCCACCCACAGCTGTTTGCCGGTCTCCGCATCTCGCACATGGACCAGCCCCACATTGGGCAGTTCCCGCTCGCGCGGGTCAAACACGCCGATGGCGGAGAGGTCGTGGCGCCCCACGGCAACCTTCAGGGCATCCTCATAACGCGGATTGCCCTGCGCATCCACATCCATCAGGTCGGAGAGCAGAAAGGCGGTACAACGCTTCTTGATGGCATTCGTCAGGAAGCGGAGCGCCTCACCGATATCCGTACCGGGCTCCTGCGGCTCGAATTCGAGCAACTCGCGGATGATGCGCAGCAGGTGGCTGCGGCCCTTCTTGGGTGGAATGAACTTCTCAACCTTGCTGCTGAAGAAGAGCGCACCCACCTTATCGTTGTTGATGGAGGCGGAGAAGGAGAGCACGGCGGCGATTTCGGCCAACA
>JAFSWO010000021.1 GCA_017450165.1 Bacteroidales bacterium
TGGCGCGCCACGCTCTCCGGAGAGCGCATCAGAGACAGAATGGAGGTGAGATAAGCCTCATCCACCTCTGCTCCGATTCCTTCCGGATGGAGCGATTCGTCCAGCAACACGTCGGCGGGCGAAGCAATCTTGCCCACCTCGGCTATGATATTTTTGTCGTGCGGCGGGGTAATCTGTGCACCGTCGGCCCAGAAGACCTTGTAGCCGTTGTATTCCTTGGGGTTATGCGAAGCGGTCACCATGATGCCGGCCTGGCAGCCCAGGTGGCGGATGGCGAACGACAGCTCCGGCGTAGGACGGATATTGTCGAAGATATAGGCGCGGATACCGTTGGAGAGCAGCACTTTGGCGGAAATCATCGCGAATTCCCGGCTGCAGTGGCGGCTGTCGTAGGAGATGGCCACCGACGAGCCGTCGGGGAACTGCTGTTTCAGGTAGTTCGCCAGCCCCTGCGTTGCCATCGAGACGGTGTAGCGGTTCATCCGGTTGGTACCGGCGCCCAGCACGCCTCGAAGGCCGCCCGTACCGAACTCCAGCGTCCGGTAGAATCGGTCTTCCAACTCTTTTTCATCGCCCTGGAAGAGGTCGAACACCTCTTTCCGAGTGGCTTCGTCATACTCGGGTCCCATCCACTCGACGGCCACGGCACGATAATCTTTCTCCATAGAATCTATTTCTTCTTGTAAGTATAGTAATTCACCAGTGTTTCAGGCAGTTCCGCATCCAGCAGGTAGCGATACCAGAACTTGTAGTCCTGCATGTCGCTGTGGAACTTCTGCTTCATCCGGTAGCCGTGCAGCGCCTGCGGATAGAGCATCAGCTCGAAGTCCTTGCACTGCTTCTGCAGCGTGTCAATCAGGTGCAGCGTGCTCTGGTAGTGCACGTTGTCGTCCGCCGTGCCGTGCGTGATGCGTAACATATTGGTTTTATCGCCTTTATAGTTGGCAGTACGGTCTGTTACACGGGTTTTGGCATAGCCCTCGGGGTTGTCCTGCGGGGTATCCATATAGCGCTCGGTATAGTGCGAATCGTAGAGGGCCCAGTCATAGACGCCGCCGCCGGCAATGCCGTATTTGAAGTAATCGCTCCCCTCCATCACGCAGAGCGCGGTCATCGTACCGCCAAAGGAGAAGCCCTCCACACCAATCTTGTCCGGGTTGACGTAGGGCAGCGCGCGGAAATAAGAGATGCCGTCAATGAAGTCGCGGATCTCCACATCGCCCAGGTGGCCGCTGCCGCGGTTGTCCAGAACCACCTGAATCACACCGTGGTTGGCCCACCACTGGTTGCCGCCGTTGCCCCAGGCGTCACGTACGCGCGGGGTATCCGGACCGCCGTAGATGAAGGCCTTGACCGGATATTTGTGCCGGGCCGTAGTGTCGAGATCCACCGGCCATACGACCAATGCGGGCAGCTTCACGCCATCGCGCATCGTGAGCTCGATCACGTCGGCCGTAGCGTAGGCATATTTGTCAAAATCGGCACTGCGGGAATCCTCAATCACGCGGCGGGTGGCCTGCAGGAGGCTTCCGCTGTGCGGGATACCGATCGCGCGCAGTTGCGGCGGGGTTTTGGTGTTCGATGCGATCGCCACCACGTCGCAATCATCCTCCGAAATCTGTACGTTGGAATAGCTCAGATCGCCCCACGAGATGCGGTCCAGCGCCTTGCTCTTGAGCGTCAGGCGGTAGATATCCACGCGCGTGGAGGATTCGCGCTTCGCGGTGAAGAAGAGATATTTCTTGCTGACTTTCAGTAGATTGATGGTCCAGTTCGGGCCTTCGGTGAGCTGTTCGAACTTCTTGCCGTCATACGAGAGGAAGTAGATCTGCTGCCAGCCGGAAAAGTCACGGACAATGTAGATACCCTCCTTGGAGAAGAGCATCTCCTCCATCCAGTCAATCCAGCAATTCTGGTGCTCCTTGTAGACCGATACCTTGGCGCCGGTGCGCGGATCTACGCTGAAGAGTTCCAGGTCGTCCTGGCTGCGCGGCATCCAGGCCACCATGAATCGCTTGCCGTCGCTGCTCCAGAAGGGAATGCCGAAGTACTGGTCGGCCTCCGGGTTGAAGTCAGCCCAAACCGTTTCGCCGCCATTCACCGATACGAATCCCACCTTGACCACGGGATTCGGATCGCCGGCGGCCGGGTAGCGCGTCTGGTTCAGGAAGCCGTGCTGACCGTTAGCGTGATAGATGGGGAACATCGGCACGCGGGCGTTGTCGAAGCGGTAATAGGCCAGCAGTTTGCTGTCCGGCGACCACCAGAAAGCACGGTATTTGGACGGCCGGCCGAAGATCTCCTCAAAGTAAACCCACGAAGCGTATCCGTTGAGAATCAAGTCACTGCCATCCCAGGTGTGGCGGGTAATCCTGCCAGTTGCCACCTCGATGGAGTAGAGATCGTTGTTGAGCGTATAGGCAATCCGCGTGGAATCCGGCGACCAGGTGGGATTCACCCAGCCCGCTACCGGATGCGCAAAATCCTCCATCTTCTTGGGGGCCGAATAGAGGCACGCGAAGCGGGTCTGCTGATAGAGGTTGTAGCGCACGTAGCGCCCCTTCCCTTCCTGCAGCACGATATTGCCCTTACCCTCCAGCTTGACGGCCAGGGGCAGGCGGCCGATCACGCCCTGCGGCAGCCCCTTGAGCTGCTGCTCTTCAGTCAGGCGAATCTTCTCAGCGGGTTTTGCGGCAAACAGCGCCAGCGACGCCAGCAGCAGGGCCGCCATCAAAAACAGTCTTTTCATATCAGTTGCGTCTTCCGGAGGTGAATATCATCAGGTAATAAATGAGCGTTGCCAGCGAGCTGAGTGCCCCAACAACATAGGTATAGGCCGCTGCACGCAGGGTTCCGACCGCTTCGTCCTGGTTCGTACCGTCGGTGATATGGGCCATCAGCAGCCAATCGGTGGCGCGCTTGCTGGCATTGATCTCCACCGGCAGCGTGACGATTGAAAAGAGCGTGGTCAGGGCAAACAGGCCGATGCCGATCAGCATCAGGTTCGGGAATACGTTGATCAGCAGCATGCCGGCCAGCAGCACCCAGGTGACCGCCTTGGAGGCGAAGTTCACCACGGGAACCAGCGCGGAGCGCAACCGGAGCGGCGCATACCCCCGCGCATGTTGCACGGCGTGACCGCACTCGTGCGCAGCCACGGCAGCCGCCGCCACCGAGCGCTGCCCGTAGACACTCTCGCTCAGGTTCAGCGTCTTGTTCGTAGGATTATAATGATCTGTCAGCGAGCCGGGTATGGACATCACCTTCACATCATGGATGCCGTGGTCCTGCAGCATCTTCATAGCCACTTCGGCGCCGGTCATCCCGCTGCGCAGGGCAATGCGGGAGGCCTTTTTGAAGCGCGACTGCAGCAGCGCCTGCACAATGTAGCTCAGGATGGCTACGCCGATAAACATGATCCAGTACATGGCATTCGGTCCGATGGCCAGGTTGCCCAGTCCGGTGCTGATTCCGTAAGCTTCTTCCATAATCTTCTATTTGCTAAAGAATGAATCCTTAAAGTTAACAAAAAATACCTTCTTGACGCCGCGGGTGATGGCGGTATAGAGCCATTTCAGGTCCTGCGGTTCCAATTCTTTCCAGAAAGGATTGTCAATAAAGACGCAATCCCACTGCCCGCCCTGCGATTTATGGCCGGTGATGGCGGTGGCGTATTTAAGTTGCAGCGCGTTGAACCAGAGGTCTTCACGCACCATATTGTAGCGTTTTCTCGCCCCCTTGATGTGGGCGTAATCTGCATTGACCCCCTCATAGAGCGCCTCTTGCTGCTCCTTGGTGAGCGAGGCCGATTCACCCTCCAGCGTATCCAGGATCACCTTGGCCGTGATCTCCACGTCGCCGTAATCCGGGAAAGCCAGCACCGCTTCCGCGAAATGCAACCCGTAGCGTTCCTCGTAGTGCGAAATCTTGATGAGCTCCGCCACGTCGCCGTTGGCGATGAAATCCATCTCGGGCACCTCATCCAGAAACTGATAGCAGTTCTTCACGACCATCAGCCGGTCGCCGCGCGTGAGGCGCTCCTCGCGGAAGAGCACCATGGAGCGGATGCCGGCATTGTAGCGGTTCGCCCGCTTGTTGGAGCGGCAGAGCACCACCACGTTGTCCAGCCCGTACTTGTCCACGGCATCCGACAGTGTTTCAATCAGTTCCGTGCCGGTGACGCGCGCCACGTCGCTGAATCCGGAGAGCGTGAGCCGCGGCTCGTCGCTTCCGCCGCGCTCGATGATCTGCCGCACGCGGGTGGCGTTGGTCAGGATGCCGCTCTGGGCCGCCTGGCGCACCACGGTAGAAAGCCCCACGCTCCAGACCGGGCCGAATCGCGACATATACGAAACATCCAGTGCCGGGCTCTCCTCCATCCCGATGGGCGGAAGCTGCCCCCGGTCGCCGATGATAATCAGTTTGTTATCCACTCCGGAGCGCACAAAGGCAATCAGGTCGGAGAGCAGATCGCCGCTGCCAAAGATGGAATCGGTCATCACCGCCTCCGACGAGGCGATCAGCGATGCCTCGTCTACGATGAAGAAGGTCTCCCTGGCCTTGTTGATGTCCAGTTCAAATTCGCCCAAGCCGCCCTTGAGCGACTTCTGGCGGTAGATATGCCTGTGGATGGTGCTGGCCTTCTCCCCCGTAAATCCGGAGAGCACCTTGGCCGAACGGCCTGTCGGCGAGAGCAGCACGTATTTGTACTCCAGCTCCTTGAGCGCGCGTACAAAGGCCGCAACGGCCGATGTCTTACCGGTGCCGGCATAACCGCTCACCAGCAGAATGTCGCTCTCCCCATATTGCACGGCAAAGGCGGAGAGCTTGTCGAAAAGGGCCGCCTGACAAGGCGTGGGCTCGTACGGAAGGTGGCGGGTGATCGTCGAGACCAGAAAGTCGGCTACACCCATATCAGTAACGCTTGTTGAAGGTCGGTATCACCATCAGGATGGAGACGATGCCCAAACGGCCGATAATCATCTGGAAGCCCAGGATCACCTTGGCCAGCGCTGGCACCGCCGCAAAGTTGGACATGGTGCCCACCGATCCGAATGCCGGCCCCACGTTGCTCATCATGGCCACCGAAACGCTGATGGACTCCAGCAGGTCGAACCCGAAGAAGGAGTAGATGAGCGAGCCGATAAAGGTGAAGAAGAGATACAGGATGGTGAAGGTGGTCACGCTCTCCACCAGTTCGCGCTCGATGATGGTCTGGCCCGTCTTGACGTGCACCACGGCATTGGGGTGCGCGAGCTTGAGAATCTGCGCGCGGCATGCCTGGAAGAGGATCAGCACGCGGTCGGAACGCAAGCCGCTCGTAGTAGAGCCGGAGCAGCCGCACTGGATAGCCACGAAGAGCAGAATCAGCGTGGTGAAGATGGGCCAGCCGTTGGTATCGGCTATCGCGAAACCGGTCGTGGAGATGGTGGAAACCACCTCGAAGGCACTCTGGCGAAAGGCCTGCAGGAAATTCCCCACCGCGCCGCTGAAATAGAGGTTCAGCGTGACGGCCGCCACGGCAATCACGATGGTCAGCAGGTAAAACTTCGTGACCGGATTGCGCAGCACCTTGAAGGAACGCGACGCGAACGAAGCGTAGATCAGGCCGAAGTGCAGCGTAGCCACAATCATGAAGAAGATCAGAATCCCCTCAATCAGAGGAGAATTGAAGGCCGCCACCGATGCGGTGCGGGTGCTGAAACCGCCCGTCGCAGTGACGCTCATCGCATGGTTGATGGCATCGAAGACCGGCATGCCGGCCAGAACCAACGCGATGAAAGAGAGAATGGTAATGCCCACGTAAACCGTTACGATTACGCGGACGTACTTGTTGGAAACGTAGTGATAGTTCTCGCGCGAGACGTCCAGCACATCCATCTTGCTCATCCGGAAACGGACCGAGCCGAAAGAAGGCAGGATCATCATGAGAAAGACCACGACGCCCAAACCGCCGATATAGTGGCTCGAGGAGCGCCAGAAGAGCAGGCCGTGCGGCAGCGATTCGATATCCTGCAGGATGGTGGCGCCGGTGGTCGTAATGCCAGAAGTGCTTTCAAACCAGGCATTTGCCAGCGAGAATTCGCCGCCCCACAGCACGTAGGGCAGCATGCCGAAGATGCAGGCCAGCAGCCACGCGAGCAGCAGGATGGCCAACCCTTCACGCGTATTGATGTCGCGGCTCCGCTTGACGAAAATCAGCGGGAAAATGCCGAAGATACCGGTGATCAGCGCGCTGAGCACCAGCGGTGAAAAAGAGCTGTCAAACCCGTAGATTGCCGACACGACGGCCGACAAGAGCATGAAGATCGCAGTGCAGATCAGTGCGATACCCACGTTACGGGATATGATGCCCAGATTCATCGTTTCAACTGATACTTGTAGGACTCGTTGAGATCGATGATGTCCTTCACCGTCTCATTCAACTCCGAAATCTCATCCAGCGTGTCCAGGGTGACGTTGTAGGGCTTGTTGTAGCGGCGATAGCCCTGAATGCCCTTGGTCACCTTGAGCAGCGGATTGATCAGGTAGTAGTTCATGTAGTAGTAGAAGAGCAGCACCAGCAGCAGGCCGAGCAACAGGGAGACCAGCGGCGGCATGATGCTGCGCTGGAAACTCTCCTGCATGGATTGCGAATTGGCGATCAGGGTGTCCTGGCAGGTGAAGGTCAGCTTCTGGATGTAGTCGCAAAGGCGGGTGTAGACCGGCTGCAGGCGGTTGAAGAACCAGTCGCGGCGCTCGGCAGGGTCTGAAATCCAGACATTTTTGGCCTCACGCGCCACCTGCATGTAGGCGGCGTAGGCGAAGACTACCGAGTCGGCCGCCGCATTCTCCGCGCGGGTCTGGAAGGAGGAACGGATGTCCGAGAAGGCCTCGATCAGCTCCGTGTCGCTCACGTTGCCCAGATCCTCGTAGCTGCCGTCAATCTCGTACATCAGCCGGAGATTGTGGCTCTCGGCCGCTGTGAGCAGCTCCCGGGAATAGTTGATGCTCCGGATGTTGTCGGCCACCACATCCGTCACATAATTGTTCATCGAGCCGAACTCGAAGAACGAGATCAGGCTCGATGCAAACAATATGAGACAGAGTACGATGCAGCCAAGCAACACGCGGCGCTTGATCCCCATCGGCTTCTTTGCGCGTTTCCGGCGCATGGCTTGAATTATTTGTTAGCCGTGTAGGCGATCATTTCCAGCACCTTGTTGGAGTAGCCCCA
>JAFSWO010000022.1 GCA_017450165.1 Bacteroidales bacterium
CCTTCCATCACTGCCACGCAGCTGTTGGTGGTACCGAGGTCAATGCCAATGATTTTTCCCATAATGTGTTTCTCCTATTTTGTTTTTTACTATTTGTCAGTTCATGCCGCCATTTTCGGCAGCACGGGAAACACATCTATAATTGTGCCAACGCCCAGGGACTGACATTGTGTCAGTTTATTGTTTCAAATAATATCCTTAATTTTGCACCGACTTAAACGATTGGCCATATAATGGAATATAGGGAACTGAGCGAATCTGAGTATCAGGACATTGCATCCCGTATCCTCTATGAGGACAACCACTTGCTGGTTTTCAACAAGCGGGTGGGGGAGATTGTGCAGGGCGACAAGACGGGCGACGAGCCGCTCAGCGAAACCTTGAAGGCCTTCGTGGCGCAGCGCGATGCCAAGCCCGGCCGCGTCTTTATGGGCGTGCCGCACCGGCTGGATCGGCCGGTGAGCGGGATCGCCGTCTTTGCCAAGACCTCCAAGTGCCTGGAGCGCCTGAACGAGATGTTCCGTACGGGCAACGTCAACAAGACCTACTGGGCGCTCACCTGTGCGCGGCCGCAACCCGCTGAGGGTGAGTTGCGTCACTTCCTGGTTCGTAACGAACGGCAGAACAAGTCCTATGCCTATTCCGCCGCGCGCGAAGGGGCCAAGGAGGCCCGGCTGCGCTACCGCGTGCTGGAGGATACGGAGCGCTACCATCTGGTCGAGGTGGAACTGCTGACCGGCCGTCACCACCAGATCCGCTGCCAGCTCTCGGCCATCGGCTGCCCCATCAAGGGCGACCTGAAATACGGTGCCCCGCGCTCCAATCCGGACGGCGGAATCAGCCTGCATGCCCGTTCGCTGCGGATGGTCCATCCCGTTCGCAAGGAGGAGGTTGTATTCGAGGCGCCCGTGGACTGGTCGCCGATTCTCAAGCGATAAAAATTTTGCAGGTTTGCGGAATTATACTACTTTTGCAGTCCACTTCTGCGTAATGGCCCTATCGACTAAGGGTTAGGTCGCAACCCTCTCAAGGTTGAAATACGAGTTCGAATCTCGTTGGGGCTACCAAAAAATGCAGGCGAGCGTAAGTTCGCCTGCTTTTTTTTGTATCTTTACTGCATGAAGATTCTGGTAACAGGGGCGGCCGGTTTCATTGGGTCGCACGTGGTGCGCTACCTGCTGGGCAGGGGCGACACGGTTGTCGGTCTGGACAACATCAACGATTACTATCCCAGGGAGTTAAAATATGCGCGACTCGCTGAACTCGGTATTCCCGATGCGCAGCAGATGATGGCTGAGAAGCCCGGAGCGGATCCGAACTATCCGGTTCCCAGCCGGTTCTGCGGTCCGTTCCGTTTTGTACTGTGCGACCTGGCGGACCGCAAGGCCCTGCCGGAGATCTTCGCGCGCGAGCGTTTTGATACGGTCGTGCACCTGGGCGCGCAGGCAGGCGTGCGCTATTCCATCGAGAATCCCTTTGCCTACGTGGATTCCAATCTCGTGGGGTTCGTGAATATCCTCGAGTGCTGCCGGCACAACGCCATTGCGCACCTGGTTTACGCCAGCTCCAGCAGCGTCTACGGCGGCAACGAAAAGGTGCCATTCGCGGAGGAGGATCGCGTGGACAATCCGGTGAGCCTCTATGCCGCCACCAAGAAATCCAACGAGCTGATGGCGTTCACCTATTCCAAACTTTATGGTCTGAAAGCCACCGGTTTGCGCTTCTTTACCGTCTATGGTCCCTGGGGCCGGCCCGACATGGCGCCGATGCTCTTTGCCAAAGCCATTTCGGCGGGCGAACCCATCAAGGTTTTCAATGGTGGCGACATGATCCGCGACTTCACCTATATCGATGATATCGTGGAGGGAACCATCCGCGTACTGGACCATGCGCCCGAGGCAGCCGCCTGCCCGAAAGGGGTGCCGCACCGCGTCTTCAACATCGGTTGCTCGAATCCCGTGCAGCTGATGGACTTCATCGCAGAGATGGAATCGGCCTTGGACCGCAAGGCCATCAAGCAGATGATGCCCATGCAGCCGGGCGATGTCTACCAGACCTATGCCGATACCACGGCGCTGGAGCAGGCAGTCGGGTACAAGCCGCACGTGACGTTGCACGAAGGCATCGCACACTTCATCAATTGGTATTGCTCCGATAAGAATCCGCTTCGCTAATTCATTAAATTTCAAATACTATGTACGATTCAACCAAAGGATTATATGTGGCGCACGGCCCGAATGGCCCGATCTCCATTTGCGGCCGGATGGCCAACCGTCACGGTCTGATTGCCGGTGCCACCGGTACCGGTAAAACCGTCACGCTCCAGGTGTTGGCCGAAACCTTCTGCCAGGCCGGCGTACCCTGTTTCATGGCCGATATGAAGGGTGACCTCTCCGGTATCAGCCAGAGCGGCGCGATGAGCGGCTTCATCGAGAAGCGTTGCGCGGAATTCGGGATTGAAAACCCGCAGTTCCAGAGCTGCCCGGTGCAGTTCTTCGATGTCTTCGGCCAGCAGGGCCACCCGATGCGCACCACCATCTCCAACATGGGTCCGCAGCTGCTGGCCCGTCTGATGGGGCTGAATGACGTGCAGACCGGTGTGCTGAATATCGTGTTCCAGGTAGCTGATGATCAGGGACTTCTGTTGATCGACCTGAAGGATCTGCGTGCCATGCTGGCCTATGTGGCAGAGCATGCGTCGGAATACACCGCCACCTACGGCAACGTGACTTCGGCATCCATCGGCGCTATCCAGCGCGGATTGCTCGAGCTGCAGAACCAGGGCGCGGAGCAGTTCTTTGCGGAACCCTCGTTCGATATCCAGGACCTCTTCATGGTGCAGGGGGGCAAGGGCGTGATGAGCGTGCTGGCCGCTGACCGGCTGATGATGAATCCCAAGCTCTATTCCACCTTCCTGCTCTGGCTGCTCTCGGATATCTACGCACGACTGCCGGAAGTGGGCGATATGGACCTGCCCAAGCTGGTCTTCTTCTTCGACGAGGCGCACACCCTCTTCGACGATACCCCTAAAGCGCTGGTCGACAAGATTGAACAGGTGGTCCGCCTGATCCGAAGCAAAGGTGTCGGCGTCTACTTCGTAACGCAAAATCCGGCCGACATCCCCGATGTGATCCTGGGCCAGCTCGGCAATCGCGTGCAGCATGCCCTGAGAGCCTATACGCCGAAGGACCAGAAGGCGGTCCGCGCTGCGGCGGAGACCTTCCGCGCCAACCCCTCCTTCAAGACGGAGGATGCCATCACAGAACTGGCTACCGGTGAGGCGCTTGTCTCGTTCCTCGATGAGAAGGGCATCCCTACCATGGTGGAACGCGCCCGCGTGCTTTTCCCGCTCAGTCAGATTGGCGCCATCACCCCGCAGCAGCGTGACGCGGCCATGCGCCAGTCCCGTATCTGGGGCAAATATGACACGGTGATTGACCGCCAGAGCGCCTTCGAAGACCTGATGCGGATGAATCAGGAGCAGCAGGCGGCCATTCAGGCGCAGCAGGAGGAGCTGGTTCGCCAGCAGGCCGCTGCAGCCGAGGCAAAGGCGGAAAAGTCCGGCTCCAAGGCCAAACGCATCGGCGGCGCGCTGCTCGGTACGCTGATCGGCAGTGCGGTAACCGCCGTCAGCGGTTCCATCGCCACCGAGGTGGGGCGTGCCGTATCGGGCAAGAAGGTCTCCGGCAAGAGCATCGCCAACCGGGCGCTCAAGAATACGACCACGGCCGTGACCCGCAAGGCCACGAATACCTTTGCCAGAAGTTTGCTTGGAAATCTTTTGAAGTAGTCTACATCCTTAGACTACTCATATCCAGTCCTGCTTTCTCTCCTTCGCGGATTTCCGTGGAGGAGAGATTGTATAATACCCCGGAGAGCGGACGGATACGGGGATTCGCCGAGCGGGAATTATGCAGCTTGCAGAGCGCTTCCAGTGCGAAGCCGAGTCGGGGATAGACCCAGATCTCGTAGCGGTCAATGAGTTGTTGGTAGCCGTACCAGCGGTCCAGGGTGGCCAGGTTGTCGGCGCCGATCACGAGAATGTGCTGGCTCTTAGGATCCTCGGCATCCAGATATTCCAGGGTGCGTAGGGTATAGGTGGGCTCCGGCAGGTGGAACTCCACGTCGGAAACGGTGACCGCCAGACTGGTGCGTCTCATCGCGTTCCTTGCGGCGGAGAGCCGTTGCTTGGCATCGGCCAAGTCCTTCTTTCCGAGCGGATTGTGCGGTGTGACAACCAGCCACACCTCATCGGCGTCGGTGCGTTCCGTCAGATATTTTGCGATAGCGTAGTGGCCTTTGTGAATCGGGTTGAACGACCCGAAGAAGAGCGCCACGCGGCGGCTGGGAACGATTTGCTTTGCCATGGTTATTCTGCCAGAAAAGCGCTGACGACCCGGTCGGCCTCATTCAGGCAGGTCTCCAGATCGTCATTGATCAGTCGATAATCGAACTTGGGGGCGTAGGTCATCTCTTCAGCGGCTTTGCGGACGCGTTCCTCGATAAACTCGGGACTGTCGGTCGCGCGCTTGATGAGTCGCTCGCGAAGGACCTCCACGGAGGGCGCCTGCACGAAGACGGAGAGCGCCTTGTCGCCGAAATAGCGCTTGAGGTTTACGCCGCCCTTGACATCCACGTCAAAGAGAATGGCGTGACCGGCATCCCAGATGCGGCGGACCTCCTTCTTGAGGGTGCCGTAGAAGACGCCGTTATAGACCTCTTCGTGTTCCACGAAGGCATCTTCCGCTATCAGGGCACGGAACTCGTCGGGTGTGATGAAGTAGTACTCGCGTCCGTGCTGTTCCACACCGCGCGGAGCACGCGAGGTGGCGGAAACCGAAAGCTCAAAGCAGTCAAAATGGGTAAGCAGATGTTGGACGACAGTGCTTTTCCCTGAACCCGAAGGGGCGGAAAAGATGATGACCTTCTCTTTCATTCTTTCACTTTGTTTATGGCAAAGATAAAAATAAGTGTTAACTTTACCACCTAATCCGTGAATAATTCCTCAAAAACTATTTCTGATATGATATCCTACAAAGAACTTGGCCTCGTGAACACCCGCGAAATGTTCGCCAAGGCAGTCAAGGGTGGATACGCCATCCCCGCGTTCAACTTCAATAACATGGAGCAGCTGCAGGCCATCATCCAGGCTTCCGCTGAGACCAAATCCCCGGTGATTCTCCAGGTCTCCAAGGGGGCCCGCAACTATGCCAACCAGACGTTGTTGCGCTACATGGCTGAAGGTGCAGTGGCTTACGCCAAGGAACTGGGTTGGAAACGCCCGCAGATTGTACTTCACCTGGATCACGGTGACACCTATGAAACCTGCAAGAGCTGCGTAGATATGGGCTTCAGCTCCGTGATGATCGACGGCAGCGCCCTGCCGTATGCAGAGAATGTGGCGCTCACCAAGAAGGTGGTTCGCTACGCACACAAGTACGATGTGACCGTCGAGGCTGAGCTCGGTGTGCTGGCCGGTGTGGAGGATGAGGTTTCTGCAGAAGAATCGCACTACACCCGTCCGGAAGAGGTTTTTGACTTCGTGAAGAAGACCGGCTGCGACTCGCTCGCCATCTCCATCGGAACGAGCCACGGTGCCTACAAGTTCCGTCCAGAGCAGTGCACCCGCGACCCGAAGACCGGCAAGCTCGTCCCGCCGCCCCTCGCATTCAATGTGCTGAAGGCCATCGAAAAGAATCTGCCCGGATTCCCGATCGTGCTGCACGGCTCCTCCTCCGTTCCGCAGGAGTATGTGGATATGATTGACAAGTACGGCGGAAAGATGCCGAACGCAGTGGGTATTCCCGAGGAACAGCTCCGCAAGGCAGCCAAGAGCGCCGTTTGCAAGATCAACATCGACTCCGACTCCCGTCTGGCCATGACGGCTGCCGTCCGCAAGGTACTGGCTGAGAAGCCCGGCGAGTTCGACCCGCGCAAATACCTCGGCCCGGCTCGTGACGAGATGAAGAAACTCTACGCAGAGAAGATCGTCAACGTCCTCGGCTCTGCCAACAAGGCACGCTAGACGATGATTCTCAGGGGCAGCAGGTTCCGTTTCCTTCGGGGAATGTTGGCGGTCGCACTGTGCGCACTGCTCGTCCTCGCCTGCGAGCCTACGCTTGAACCGACGAACACCGGTCCCGACGAGCCGTCGGGACCGGTCGTTCCGCCGGATCCTACGCCCACACCGGATCCTACGCCCACACCGGACCCCACGCCCACGCCGGACCCCACTCCGACTCCGACTCCTGATCCGACGCCGGACCCGACTCCCACGCCACCTACGCCTACGGCAGATTACGCCTGGCCGGAGCTGCCCGCGCAGTGGGATGCGGACCACAATGGGGTGGACGACTACAATTCAGATTATTACTATTCGCACACGTTCCGTGCCGACGCGGCCTCCATCCGCAACTTCTCGAGCTGTTATTCGAAGGGCATGCTGCATCCCGTCTGGGTGGCCGCACCCATGCACGCGTGCTACAAAGGCTCCTCGGGCCGGAATGATTCCTATCAGAACGACCCGCAGATCCCCTTCAATCAGAGTCCCAAGTTCTCGGGCTATACCCGCGGCCACATGATCGGCTCTTCGGATCGCACCGTGTCGGTGGCCACCAACAAACAGGTTTTCTTCTATTCCAATATTGGCGCGCAGCTGCAGGCGGGATTCAACACCGGCGGCGGTGCGTGGAACAACCTGGAAGAGAAGGTGGATACCTACTGGTGCAACGATACGCTCTATCAGGTGGTCGGCTGTATTTTTGCCGATTTTACAGATCGTTACGGCGTGAAGGTGACCGCCTCTACCACCACCAATGCCGTCGGGACTTGCCAGGTCCCCACAGCGTGGTACAAGGTGCTCCTGCGCACCAAATCCGGCAATTCCGGGAAACGGGTAGCGGACTGCACGGCCGACGAACTGCAGTGCGTGGCCTTCATCCTGGGCCACTATACCAATGTCAAGCACAAACCCACGGAGCAGGATATGTACAGCGTCACAGAACTAGAGGCGCTGACCGGCCTGAACTACTTTGTGAATGTGCCGGGCGCACCCAAGTCCACTTACGACAAGGCGGATTGGGGATTCTAAAACAGGATTTCCCTAGATTGAAAGAATACCCAGCACGTCAATCAGTTCCTGATTGATGGGCTTGTCCATTTTGATGGCTCTGGAGAAGGGGACGTAGACGATTTCATCGTCGTCGATACCCAGCATGATGTTGCGCTGGCCCTCCTTGAGCGCCTGGATGGAGGCCACGCCCAGCCGGCTGGCCAGGATGCGGTCTACGGCACTCGGGGTGCCGCCGCGCTGCAGGTAGCCCAGGATGGTGACGCGCACGTCATATTCGGGATACTCCTTGCGCATACGTTCGGCGTAGTGCATGGCACCACCGCTCTTGGGGCTCTCGGAGACGATCACGATGCTGCTGTTCTTGCTCTTGCGCATGCCGCGGCCGATGAAACGGGTCAGCTGGTCGTCTGTCGTAAGCTCCTCCGGAATGATGGCAGCCTCCGCACCGGCGGCAATCGCGCTGTTCTGCGCCAGGAAGCCCGCATCGCGTCCCATCACCTCCACGAAAAAGATCCGATCGTGCGAGGAGGCCGTGTCGCGAATCTTGTCCACTGCGCTGACGATTGTATTGAGGGCGGTATCGTAACCGATGGTGGCATCGGTGCCATAGAGGTCGTTGTCAATCGTGCCCGGCAGGCCGATGCAGGGGATATCGTATTCCAGAGCCAACTGCTGTGCGCCGGAAAGTGAACCGTTGCCGCCAATCACGATCAAGGCGTCGATTCCGAACTTGACGATATTGTCATAAGCCTTCTTGCGGCCTTCCGGCGTCATGAACTCTTCGCTGCGGGAGGTCTTCAGGATAGTACCGCCCCGCTGGATGATATTGCTGACGGACTCGGTGGTCATCTCCCGGCAATCGCCGCTGATAAGACCTTCATAACCACGGTAGATACCAATAACTTTCCATCCTGAATAGATGGCGCTGCGGGTGACCGCGCGGATGCAGGCGTTCATGCCGGGAGCATCTCCTCCGGAGGTCAGAACGCCGATGGTCTGGATGCTTTTCATTATTTCTTCTTCTTGAGCTTCTTCCACTTTTCGAGAGCGAGCTGCTGCATGTCCACGACGGCGTCGCGCTCATCTACAATCTCGTCGCCGAGCACCATTTCAATGACGTCTTCCATTGTCACGATGCCCTGGAAGGAACCATATTCGTTGATGATGATGGCAATCTGCTCCTTCTTCTTGAGCATCTTGTCCCAAATGTCTGCAATGGGAGTCTCCTCCTGGAAACTGTCCACCGGGCGGCGGATGTCGCCCAGGGTCATGTCGAACTTATCTTCCGCCATCAGCTGGAGGGCGTCCATGCGAAGAATATAGCCGGTGATGTATTCATCGTTGTCTGCATAGACCGGGATGCGGCTGTGGTGGTAGTAGCGACGGTCCTTGTAGAAGGCCTTGATGGTCATCTTCTCCGGTGCGATGGCGGCCACCACGCGCGGCGTCATGGCCTCCGAAGCGGTGATCTCATCGATGTTGATGAGGTTCTGGATAATCTCGTTCTCATCCTCGTCCAATTCGCCGGACTCCTCGGCCACATCGGCCATCGCGCCCACCTCCTCACGAGAGATGGCGGTTTCAGCGTTCTTGGGAGTGATAAGTTTCTGGATGTATTCCACGCAGACCACGATGGGCCAGAGGCAGACAATCAGTGCCCGGATCATCACGGCGGCAAAGCCCATCAGGCGTTTCCACTGAGTGGTACCGATGGTCTTGGGGATAATCTCGGCGAAGACCAGGATCAGGATGGTCATCAGGGCGCTGATAATGCCGAACCAGGTGGCGCCGTAGAGGGCCCGCGCCTGGCTGCCCACACCCGCCGCACCAATCGTGTTTGCAATGGTGTTGAGCGAGAGGATGGCGGCAATGGCGCGCGAAGGGTCCTGTTTGTAATCCTTCATCCGCTTGGCGTAGCGGTAACCTTCCTCTTCCCGCATGGTAATGTAGGAGAGGGGAGTACTCATCAAAGTGGCTTCGAGAATCGAGCAGAGGAACGAGATGAGCAGCGCCCCCAGCAGGAAGACTAATAATAGCGCCATACAGACTGCAAAGGTAAGCAGATTAACTGAGACGTGCAATCAATTCGTCACCAAGTGCTTCCTTAACCTTGATGTGGTCCAGGACGGCGGTGACGAAGGCGTTGGACTCAAAGACGCCGCGGACCTGCTCGAAGTCCTGTTCCTTGACCTCCTTGGTGCCGTCTGCGCCGAATCCGGTCATGGCAGCCAGGTCGAACTCCTTACGCGCATCCTCGTAGAGCTGGCGGTCCAGGCCGATCACGGCCTCTTTCCACTGCTTCACGATGTCGACGACCTCCTGCTTGGTGATACGCTTCATATCCACGCCGAAGAAGTCCTGGTATTGCTCGTATGCCCAGGTCCATTCGTATTCGTAATAGTGGGCATGCATGTCGGCAAAACTCCTGTGCACCTCTTCAATGGAGGCTACCTCGCCCGATGCGATGCGGGCCAGCAGGTCGTCCACCACGCTCTTGGGGGCAATCATGCCGCTGATATCCACCCAGTAACCGGTTCCGCAGGGAGCGGTCGGTGCAAGGGCGGCGCGCAGCTGTTCATCCGTCGCGCCCGCAGGCAGGTTCTCCAGCCGTTTGATGATGGAGTTGCCCAGGAACTTGGTGATGGCGGTCTTGTAGAAACGGATACCGCTTCGCAGGGCGCTGTTGCGGATCTTGGTGCTGTGATAAGAGTACACGTCGGAGAGTTCGCCGGAGGAGTACTGCAGGTTCTGGAGCAGCTTGATGCCCTTGATCATTTTCTGGATGGTGAAGGGACTCAGCAGGTTATAGTTGATGCAGTCCAGGCGGTCCGGATCTTTGCGCGCGTCGCGCTTGGGCCACTTCTGGGCGTCGCGGATGGTTCCCACGCTGCGCAGGTTCACGCCCGGTACCAGATAGGTGGTATTCTGCTGCTCGATCAGGTACGAGAAGGGAAGGTTGGTGGTGTCCGAATGTGTCACGTGGCGACCCATCACCAGCGAGAAGGCACCGATGCGCGAGGGCCAGAGGATGTAGGAATCCGATGCGGTCTTGGCGCCGCGCTCCAGGATGCCCTGGTGGATCGGGCCCAGCTTATACATGTGGTTGGACTGGTTCGATCCGGAGCCGGCGTTCATGAAGGAGAACATGCCGGCAATCAGCAGGGTACTCTTGTGGTGCGTCACGGTGAAGGGGCCCGCAAAGATGGCGCACGCCTCACCGTTCTCTCCCTGGCAGTTGGAGAAGAAGAGCGAATCGGAGGCGGTGTAGCCGTGCCCCAGGGTGCAGCACTGCCCCACGAAACAGCGGTTCAGCGTGGTGTTGTCCTCCACCTTGGCGCCGCTGCAGATAATGAAGTCGTCCGCGATCACGCCGTGCCCCACGCGGACCGGTGCGTCGGCATTGCTGTTGATGCTGCCGTTGCGCAGCCGGCTGGTTCCGCTGACAACGGCGCAGTCGCCAATCTTTACTCCGTGGATGACCTTGGCGTTGCGAATCTTGACGTTATTGCCGATCGTGCCCCGCTCGCACTCCACAGAGGCGGCATACTCCGCAATCATTCGATTGAGCGCTGCAACAACCTCGGTTTCATGGCGATACATAGCCAGGATGTAGGCGGTCTGTGCGCTGAGGCGGTCGTAGATGGGAACCTCGCGGCCGCCCGTCTCGCTGAGCACCGAGATTTCGATGCCGTTGCCGAACCGGCACGGGCCTTCGCTGTAAAGCAGGTCGATATTCTCAATGTAGCAGTCGCTGCCGATGTTGTAGTTCGCCACATAGTCGGTGACATTCTCCACGAGGGTATTGTCGCCGATAGTCACGTTGTGCAGGGTGACGTTCCGCAGGCCGGAGTGTTTCCTGAGCCCGCCGGGTAGCGTGAAGGCAGCCTCGAAGCGACCGAAGCAGACATCGCCGGAGAAGCGGACGTTCTTGATATATTTGAGCGTTTCGGGTGAAGAGGTTTTCACGCGGTCCCAGTCCTCCGCCTTGCATCCGGCGGCGGTCAGCAGCGCAATCTCTTCTTCTGTAAGTCTCTTGTACATATTGTAAGTTTGTCTCTGCAAATTTAATCACTTTTTACTATTTTAGGCGGTAAAATGAAAGGCTCACAGATGAATCAATTATACGAAGCGATGCTCTCCCGGCGCAACCCCTCGCAGGTGGAAGGGCTGATGCGTTTCTTCAAGACCGGCCCGGGGCAGTATGGGGAGGGAGATAAGTTTCTGGGAATCAAGGTTCCCGAGACGCGTTCCGTGGTGAAGGAACAGTGGAGAAAGGCCAGTTTTGCGGAGGTGGAGGAATGCCTGGCCAGCGAGTTCCATGAGGTTCGCCTGGCGGCCCTGCTCACGCTGGTGGAGATCTTCAGCCACGCCAAAAAGAATCCAGACCTGCAGCGGCAATGCGTAGAGATTTATCTGTCCCATACGGCTTTCATCAACAACTGGGACCTGGTAGACCTGAGCTGCTATCCGCTGCTGGGGGTGTGGCTGCTGGATAAAGACCGCACGCTGCTATACGACCTGGCGTGCGGCGGAAAAACCCTCTGGGAGCAGCGCATCGGCATCGTGAGCACGCTTCAATTCATTCGCCACGGTCAGCTGGAGGATTCCTTCGCCATCTCGGAGATCCTCCTTCATCATCCGCACGATCTGATTCACAAAGCGGTAGGGTGGATGCTCCGTGAGGCGGGAAAGCGTGACAAGGCTGCGCTGGAGGCCTTCCTGCGCCCCCGCTACCGCACCATGCCCCGCACGATGCTCAGATACGCGATTGAGAAGTTTCCGGAGGAGGAGCGCCGCAAGTGGCTTCTCCGTTTTCCTCCGGCTCTATAGTAAATGCGGGCGATGGCTGGCAGGATTAGCCATCGGGGCGATGGCTGTTCCTGGGCGTCGTCACGGCAAAGCTCATTTGGTGTGAAGAGAGCCGGAGGGCAAAGCCCTTCGGCTCTGATTTTTAATGCATCCCGAGCCATCTGCAAGCGAGCTTGCGAGTGGCCCGGGATGCATTAAAAAAGAGAACGGCATTTTGCCGTTCTCTTCACAATGCGCTTTGCGCTGGTGACTCCTACAGGACCCGTCGTATGCAACCCCTTGCAATTTCATAAAATATTATTATCTTTGTATATCAGTTAGTTACGAGTTTGGGTGCGTAATTAATTGCAAAGAAATTTTAATGAATTGCACGAATGCGGTTAAAAAACGCTATTACTTAACCGCACTAAAAATGAGGAGGTTATATGGAGAAAGTTACGTTCTATCCTTGCGTTAAGAAGGGAGAATCTTATGTGAAGTTTCGTCTGCGCTATGAAAGAAATAGCCAGATATACTACACAACAACAATTAAGTGCGACCCCAAGGCGCTCAAGCGAATAACCCCGGACGGGAAACATGCCGACAACGTCAAAACATTTGACCGCGACCTTGCTGCCACTGTTAAGGCCGAGTATGACCTGATGATGAAGGCATACTCCCTGATGGTTGATGAAGGGAAAGATATGACAACTGAGAATCTTGAGAAAGGTGTTGCGGCACTCAAGAGCCCCATCGAGGCCGCGCGTATCGAACACCCGAATGTCGTCACCCGCTTCAAAAAATACGCAGATAGCTCACTTCGTGCAGGAATCATTGGAGAGAACCGCTACAAACACATTATTGTAGTGGCCGACAAACTCGACCGCTTCCTCACAATCAAAGGGATCAGCAGCATCACGGCAGAGGAATTCGACATAGACCAGCTCATGGACTTCCGGGAATTTCTTTTTGACGAATACAAGTATGTAGAGAAGTACAAGAAACTATATGAGAAAGTTGGCGAGCGCAACAAGCCCAAGGCCCGTCTCTCCATGAACACCGTCACCTCCCAACTCAAGATGCTCTCCACCTTCTTCACCGAGCTGGAGGACACCGATGAAATCCGCAAGTCTCCTTTCCGCAAGCTGGGCAAAGAAAAGCGCAAGGCCGTCATGAAGACCAAATATGATGACCCCTTCTTCCTCCGTAAAGAGGAACTCCAGGCCATTATGAAAGCCAAGATTCCCGCCGATCACGAGGATACCCGTGATGCCTTCCTGGTGCAATGCGCGTTCGGCTGCCGTATCTCGGATTTCGCCCAGATGTCAATGGATTCCATCTCCGTTTCCGACGAGGGCATCCCTTACGTCCACTACCTCCCCCAGAAAACTGCCGGTGCTCAGGAGGGTAACGGCGAAGTCCTCACACCTATTGTCCGCTATGCCTTCGACATAATCAAGCGCACCGGCTTCAACTTTCCTGTCATCAAGAACGTTTTTGGGGAATACGGTTACAATGCAAAAATCAAGTCCTTGCTAAGTATATGCAAGATTGACCGCCCGGTAGCTCAGTACAATGAGGTGACCAAAAAGAACGAGTACACTCCCTTCTATAAAATAGGTAGCAGTAAGCTGGCTCGCAAAACGCATGTGGATATGATGTCGAAGGTCCAGGTGAACCAGTATGCCGCCGGCCTCCACAAAGTGGGCAGCTCTGCCGTGAACCGTTACACTATGATGGAGCTGAAAGACCGGTTCACCCTTATGAATGCCGCCTTCGGTCAGAAACCGTATAAAGTTGACAAAGAGTTGAACATTCTTTAATGTCATTTCATTGGATTTCATTAAATTTGTAATCTCCAATGAAAGTCTTTGAGAACATAGAGAATTACGACCCCTTCCCCAGTTTTGACGTGAGCAGCGCCCGATGTGACGAACTCATTTCAGAACTGAAAAGGGTCATAACCGATCTGATTCCACTGCGCACCAACCGCAGAAAGACCCGAGAGTATTGCGAGAAATACCTGCGTATAGATCTACACGAAGACCAATTCAAGAATCCCATGAAGTATGGCCTTCCGGATGTAGGTAGCGGTTCGGAATATACTCCGATACCTGGTGAGGTCAAGTTTAATGAACGCCTTTTCCAATCAGCTCTCCTCCACGTAATCTATGATGACCGCATCTCATTCGGCTATCTTTGGGATTTGCTGAATTATTATCTCGACGAACGTGAAGGGGTAAAGAATTTTGGCTTCGATGAATTCTCTGATGTCCTGATAAACTTCTTCATCAACTTTGATATTGATGAAATCAGAAAGGAATCTGAAAAATATACCGACCTCAACGACAGAGCCCTCTACCTCAACAAGAAATATACTGATTATAAGATTGTAGAGAGTTCATTTGAAACCGAAGACTTGCTCAAAGCAAAACCGGTCGGGAGCGCATTGAAAGCATTGGTGGATGAAGTGGACAAAGCTATTCGAATTACCGGCAAGGGTGTCAACCAAAACAGAGGGACGGGGTCAAGACGTAATTCGAATTCATCTTCTACTGATTCTCCTGCATCAAGCATAGACATAAGGCACCATGTTTTATACGATTTGACGCTATGCTCTGATGTCCGTTACGCATCCTTGCGCACGGAGGTCCACGGCGGATGCCTTACCCATGCCGGCGCGAATGTGATGGCATTTTCTTCAATGGTCAACGATGCGTTCGAAAAATGCTACCATTTTGAATCTGATTTTTCGGAGAACAAGGAGATTTTCCAAGTCTTTCCGGATTTCATGATAGCCTTGATGGAATCATATCGGAAACATGTCGCATCAGAATACAAGGACAAGCCACGGAAGGCGTTGAGGCTTATGTATGAGTGGGTATTCAAGACCAGAAATCTGGTCGAGAATGCCTATGTGGCTCATAAAACCTATGAATCTGAAGACCCGATGGTCGATGAAGATGGAGACACCTATTTCGCCAAAGTAGATACTTACACATTCAAACGCGCCCTTTTAATGCCCATTTATCAGTATTTCACGCTATGTACTGAAGATTTTTGCGAGGGCACTCCTCCTGAAGTTGAGGACATTATGCCGTTTAACATGTGGGGAGACAGATTTGAAGATTTGACCTTGGCATATCGCGGCCAGTTCGGTCTGGACTTTAAGAAAAGAGCTGTAGTAGTTCGTCATGATAATATGCAGCTTTATTCGAAATCACTTGCCGATAGCTGTATCCGGTATTGCAATCGCGTTACATCTCCCTTCCCTTCAGGAGGCAATGGAGATATTACCGAGGACGTCTCCGCCAATATTACCGACCTTCTTCACTCTTCCTTCAGGGATTACCTCAACCGAGTAAAAAAGGTGGTTGCTGACGCCAGCATTATTGACAGCGCTCTGCTTGACTGGATTCTCACTCTTGAGCATGTCGTTTACGACAGCTATACTGACAAAGCGGAAATCATCAAAGAGAAACTCGGCTATCACTATCTGAATGACCAGCTCATTGCCAATTTTTACGTTGACATGTGCCTGAAAAATGTCTTTGAAATCGCAGTTGAGTATTTCAAGGACTACGACCGGATACCGCTTGTATCTCCAAGCGAAACCACCTCAACTGATCCGGTAATAGCTACAGCACCTGAAGAAAAGAAGCCTGCAGAGGAGGCCCCTGCAAATCCGGAACCCAAGTGCCTTCATACCCGTACAATTGACTACAAGACATTGTACGACGCCTGGAATAATATCGCCTTCACCCGCACTTCCCTGGAAGAATTTACCGCAGCCATCGACAACGCCGATTTCAGCGGCATGATGGAAAAGGCCACGAATGCCGGCGTCCGTGAAGGCTACATCGTGAGCGTGAAATTCATCATTAAGAGACTTGCCCAGTTCCTCGGCAACAATTGGTTTGACATTGCCTGCGGCAGTATCGACCAAACGATGAATGCCATCAACAAAATCAATGACGGCACCAAGCGAATCTCCAAAATCAACACAAAGATTCTCTCCGATTGCATCAAATAGACCTGCGGTAACCTGCGGCCGCACTTCTCCGCAGGTTTTCGCAGAACTTTCGCACATTTTCGCAATTTAACTCCTTGAATTTCAAA
>JAFSWO010000023.1 GCA_017450165.1 Bacteroidales bacterium
ATCAGCGCTACGGCCATGAAAATCAGTGCAAAAGCGAAGAGCGGATAGATGCGGCCGATAATCTTGTCAACCGGCAGCATCGTGGCAATGATGTAGTAAGCGAAGACAATGATAATCCAGAAACTGCTCGGTCCCAGGTTGTTCACAAAGAAGGTGGGCTCCCAGATACCTCCCAGGATTTTGGCGGGGCTGAATACGAATACCGCCCCTACCATCATCAGCAGAAAAATGCTGAAGATGAGCATCACGGTTCGCGTGGTCTTTCCCAGGTAGGTACCAATCAGTTCCGGCAGGTTGGCCCCGCCGTGGCGGACGGAGAGCATGCCCGAAAGATAGTCGTGCACTGCACCGGCAAAGATGCAGCCAAAAACGATCCACAGGTAGGCAGCAGGGCCGAATTTGGCGCCCATGATGGCACCGAAGATGGGCCCGGTTCCCGCAATGTTCAGGAACTGAATCATATAGATTTTCCACGCCGGAAGCGGTGTATAGTCCACACCGTCTCGTTTGGAAATGGCGGGTGTGGGCCGGTCGTCCGGTCCGAATAACCGTTCAACAAACCGTCCGTAGAGCAGATATCCCAATACCAGGGCAACCAGGGAGAGGATAAAAGAGAGCATCGTTTCTTATTTCAGACGAAGGAAACTGTATCCGAAACGTTTGCAGGCTGCTTTTTCGAGTTCTTCACGGTCATCCGGATGGGCGATCGCAATGAGGGCTTTGGCCCGCTGTGCCAGGTTTTTGCCGCGAAGATAGGCGATGCCCCACTCGGTGGCCACATACTGTGTCTGGAAGCGAGTGGTAACCACACCGGCGCCGGGCGTCAGCGTAGGAACGATCTTCCCTTTTCCCTTGTTGGTACGTGACGGCAGCGCGATGAATCACTTACCGCCATCAGAAAGCTAGCAAACATACATGAAATCGTGCTGGCCGCCTACTCCTGAGAAGATCATCTCTCCGATGGAATCTGCGCAAATCTGGCCCGTCAAATCTACTTCCAGCGCGGAATTGATGGCGCAGGCCTTGGGGTTCTGGGCAATCAGGAAGGGATTGTTGGTATAGGCCACATCGTAGAACTCCATGGTCTTGTTGTGGTCGATGAATTCGTACATCTCCTTGGATCCCAAAGCCAGTGCGGCGATACTGACACCGGGATGCACCTTCTTGAGCGAGTTGTCAATCACCCCCTCTTTCATCAGGCGGATGACGCCGTCGGTCATGGCCTCGGTATGGAGGCCCAGGTGTTTATGGTGCTTGATGCCGTTCAAAATAGCGTTGGGGATGCCTCCAACACCGATCTGCAGGCAGGCTCCATCCGGGATTTCGGCAGCCACGTTGGCACCGATGGCCTTTTCAATCTCGGTGGGCTCACCAAACTGCATGGCGATGGGCGGTACGTTGCAACGCACCGCAGCTGCGATCTTGGATTCGTGGATCAGGCAGCCGCCATAGAGGTACGGAATGCTTTCGTTCACCTGTGCAATCACCACCCGGGCGCACTCTACGGCGGCCACTGAGATATCGCAACCGATACCGTAACTGCAGTAACCGTTTTCATCCGGCAGCGAACAGTTGATGAAGGCTACGTCAACCGGAAGCTCGCCATGACGGAAAAGGGCCGGCACTTCGCTCAGGAAACAGGGCGTCAGCGAACCGTAGCCCTCAGCCACGTGCTTGCGCTGGTCGGCACACAGGAAGATGCTGTTGATCAGAAAGGTATCTTTGTATTCCGGCTTGCAGAAAGGGGCCGGACCTTCGGTGATATTGAAGCCGGAAACAATCTGTACGTCACGCAGTTCATTTGCCCTGCGCGCGAGAGCCTCCTGCAGCAGAACAGGCACTGAGGTACTTCCCTGGCAGCAGACGGTATCGCCGCTGCGAACGAGTTTCACAGCCTCATCGGCGGTTACATATTTCATAGGCGTCAACCAACGAGTTTCACAAATAGTTTGAGGTGTTCGTCGAGCCGCTTGAAGTCCTCTTCATTCCCCAGACGGGAGACGCAGACGCGGATGCCGTTCTGGCCGCTGCCCGTGGTGTTGAGCGGGATGGCGATAATGCCGCAGCGCAGCAGGGCTTCCAGTAGCTCTCTGTTGCCCAGTGTCTTGTATTCTACCGTGTAGAAGAAACCGTCACTGATGGTTTGCTCGATGTCTTTGTCGTATACCAGGTGGAAACCGTTCTCTTCAAACAGTTGGCGGGACTTGTGGGCCCGGATGGCGTATTCACGCAGCTCCTTGACGAAATTGTAGCGTCCTTCCGTGGATGCCTCCAGCATGGCCGACAGGGCATACTGAGCGGAGTGCGAGGTACCGGACGTATTAACGTAGAGATAGTTCAGAATGAAGTTGTCGCCGAAACGGCCGATCCCCCACTTCTCCTTGAGGGCGGGATATTCGCGCTCGAAGAGTTTGTTGGAGATGCAGGCGATGCCGATTCGCTCACCCGCATAACTGAAGATCTTGGAACCGGAGAGCAGCAGCACATAGTTGTCCGTATAACGCGCCACAGTGCTCTGAAACGGCGGTTGGAAGGGCACGGACATGTCTTTGCGGAAGTCCATGCAGAGGTAAGCCATGTCCTCGAGGATGACGACGTCATATTTGTTGGCCAGATCGCCGATGATGGCCAGCTCCTCCTCGGAGAGACAGATCCAAGCCGGGTTGTTCGGGTTGGAATAGAGTATGGCGGCGATGTTGCCCTCTTTCAGGTAGGATTCCAACTTGTCGCGCAGGCTCTCCGCACGATACTCGTAGACATCGAAGAAGAGGTTCTTGATGCCCAGAATGTCCGGCTGGCGGCCGTGGGCTGAGAAACCGGGACAGATGTAGAGAATCGTATCCTTGCCCGGCTGCATCTGCGAGCATTCGAGAATACTGGTCATACTGCCCTGCATGGAACCCACCGTAGGGACGATGCCCTTCGGGTCGATATCTACGTCAATGAAAGCCTTGATGAAGCGCGATGCGTTCTTCTTGAGTTCGGGAATACCCTGAACCGGCGGATAGATGGAGGCAAAGCCCTTATTCAGCGCTTCCTCCTGCGCCTTGATGCCGATCGGGCAGGCCGGAATGCCCGGCACGCCGATCTCCAGGTGGGAGAAAGGTTCCCCCTGCAGCTCTTCCAGTTTATTGCCCAACATCTGGCACTGACGGATGGAAGTGCGCGAGACGTCGTCTATATCCATTTCCGCAAGAATGCGGTACAGTTCACTTTTTTCTATAGGTTTATCCATATTTCCAATTATTTACGAGCCGATGCATAACCTGCATCGAAGGCCTTGATGTTGGCTGCCACAATCTCCTCGCCCTTGCGGCCGAAGATGCGGCGGATGCCGTCGCGCAGCTTGTCTGCGTCCAGGATGTGCAGCATGGCCGCCATTGCACCCAGCAGAATCATGTTGGCGCTGCGGGGCGAATGAATCTCCTGCGCCATGGCATCCACATCGAGTGCCACGCAGTGCGGGAACTTGTTCAATTCAGCCTTCACGGCCTCCATATCGGGATAATTGGGAATATTGACGAAGGGTGCGGTATTGGTGACGATCCATCCCTCCGGAGCAAGCCAGGGCACATAACGCAGGGCCTCCATGGGCTCCAGCGAGACAATCAGATCTGCACAGCCGTGCGGAATGAGGTCGCTGTGGATGGGATCGGACGAGAGGCGAAGGTGCGACTGCACGTCTCCCCCGCGCTGGCTCATTCCGTGAACCTCGGCCTGCTTCAGGTAAAGTCCCTGTTCGAGGGCGGCCGTACCGATGACGGTGGCGATGGAGAGGATGCCTTGTCCTCCCACGCCGGCAAGTATGATATCCTGTTTCATATTACTTTTTAGCGTGACGTTTAGCGGTTTGGATGCACTCGCGGCGGCTTACGATGACTGAGACGCCGTGGTATTCGATTTCTTCGCGGATAACCTTCTCCATCTCCTCATAGTTCTTGGGGAGCGGAATGATGGTACGGATGTGCTCCGGCTCTACGCCCAGTCCGGCGCAGATAGCCTCGATACGGCCCGTTCCGGCGGAATCCTGTCCGCCCGTCATGCCGGTAGTGAGGTTGTCCGAGATACAGAGGGTGACATCCGCCTTGCTGTTGACCGCGTCCAGCAGCCCCGTCATGCCGCTGTGGGTGAAGGTAGAATCGCCAATCACGCCCACGGCCGGCCAGAGACCGCTGTAAGCGGCGCCCTGGGCCATCGTAAAGGAGGCGCCCATCTCCACGCAGGTGTCCACCGCATTGAGCGGAGCCATGTAGCCGAGCGTGTAGCAGCCGATATCGCTGAACACCTTGCCGCCCGGATAATTCTGCATCACGTGGTTGAGTGCGGTGTAGAAATCGCGGTGACCGCAACCCTGGCAGAGTGCCGGCGGGCGCGGTGCAACCACCTGCGATGCGGGATATTCAGCCCGTGCAGGCAGCCCCAGCGCCTTGCGGACGGCATCCGGATTCAGTTCGCCGTCGCGGTTGACGGTGGTGTCGATGCGTCCCAGAATCTTCGTGGCCGTGGGGAAAACGCCGCGCAGGCGCTCCTCTACCAGCGGCTGGCCCTCTTCGAGGACGAGAATGGTGCCGGTCATTGCTGACAGTTTGAGTGCCAGTGCCCTCGGGAACGGGTACTGGGAGACTTTGAGCACCGGATACGGACAGCCGTCCGGGAAGTTCTCCATCAGATAGTTGTACGCGATTCCGCAGGCGATGATGCCCAGGCTGTGATCCGGGCCGTCGGTAAGGCAGTTGAACCTGGATTGAACGGCGTCCTCTTCAAACTGTGCATAATCCTTGATCAACTGGCGGTTTCGCACGCGTGCGTTGACCGGCAGCGTGACCCACTGGCGCGGATTGGCCGGGGTATGCATCGTATTCTGGGCGCGGTAATCCGGGTTTTCCGTCACCACGGCGCGGGAATGGGCCATACGGGTGGTCAGACGCATCATAACGGGAATGCCGCGTTTCTCGGAATAGTCGAATGCCGCACGGGTCATCTCGTAGGCCTCCTGCTGACTGGAGGGCTCGAAAACCGGAATCATGGCAAACGCGCCCAGGAATCGGGAATCCTGCTCATTCTGCGAACTGTGCATGGAGGGGTCGTCGCACGCTGCCACGACAAGGCCGCCGTTGGCGCCGGTCATGGCGGAACCCATGAAGGGGTCCATGCAGACGTTCATTCCTACGTGCTTCATGCAGACGAGCGAGCGCTTGCCAGCGTAGGACATGCCCAGGGCGCCCTCCATCGCGGTCTTCTCGTTGCTGGACCAGAGGCGGTGCACGTTGCCCTCCTTTGCGAGCGGGTGGCCCTGAATGAATTCTGTAATCTCAGTGGAAGGTGTGCCGGGATAGGCATAAACTCCGCTCAATCCTGCGTGCAGGGCACCGAGCGCCACGGCCTCATCTCCCAAAAGTAGTTGTTTCTCAGCCATATTATTTTGGTTATTTTCTTATCTTTGTGCGACGAATACCTTCGTCGTTTTGTTAAACCACAAAGTTAATAATTCGAAGGCAATTTCCAAATAGGATTTAGAATTGTAGCAAAATCCATCATTTTTGCGAAGATGCGAACGGTTTTCGACGATACAATCTGCGCTCCTGCTACCGCTGCCGGTGGTGCGCTTTCCATCATCCGGGTAAGCGGCCCCGCTGCGGTTGCCAAGGTTTCCGCCATCTTCAGCGCCTCCCTCACGGATGCACCGGGTTATACCCTGCACTTTGGCACCCTTCGCGATGGCGAAACGGTTCTCGACGAGGTGGTGGCGGCCGTCTACCGCAGCCCCCACTCCTATACCGGCGAAGACTGCGTGGAATTGTCTTGCCACGGTTCAACCTATATTGTCTCCCGCATTTTGGATCTGCTTACTGCTTCCGGCGTTCGGATGGCTGAGCCTGGTGAATTCACCCAGCGGGCTTTTCTCTCCGGCAAGATGGACCTCGCGCAGGCAGAGGCAGTGGCGGATGTAATTGCTTCGCAAACTGCTGCAGCCCACCGCGTTGCGCTTACTCAGCTGCGAGGCGGATTCAGCGATGAGCTCTCCGGCATGCGCGAAGAATTGCTGGAGATCGCCTCCCTGATTGAACTGGAGCTGGATTTTGGGGAAGAGGATGTGGAATTCGCGGACCGGAGCCGCCTGAGCAATCTCCTCTCGCTGGTCCGCTCGCATATCGGGCGACTGATTGAAAGCTTTCGTTTGGGTAACGCCATCAAAAACGGTGTGCCAGTGGCCATTGTCGGTAAAACAAATGCGGGTAAAAGTACACTGTTGAATGCGCTTCTCGGCGAGGATCGGGCCATCGTTTCCGAGATTCCCGGCACCACCCGCGATACCATTGAAGAGACTTTCAATATCGACGGGACGCTGTTCCGCTTGATTGATACCGCTGGATTGCGGGAAAGTGAAGACCGTATCGAGCAGATTGGCATTTCCCGCGCCTACGAAAAGCTTGCCTCTGCGCAGATTGTGATAGGAATGCTCGATCTGACCGCTCCCCTGCCCGATTTGGTGGCCAGCGCCTGGCAGATTGCCGACGCACTGACGGCCGGCCAGCGGTTAATCCTGTGGCTCAACAAGACGGATGTCGTCGGCTCCGCCGCTCTCTCTGCCGCACAGACAGCCCTGAATGAGCTCTCCGCTGCGCGCGATGCCGTACTGCTGACGGGATCGGCCCGCGAAGGTGCCGGACTGGATTCACTTCGCGCGGCACTTTCCGAAACCTGGAGCAGCCTGGGCAACGCTTCCGAATCCACGCTGGTCACCAACACCCGCCACCTGGAAGCCCTCCGGCTTGCCGATGACGCCCTCTGCCGCGTGGAATCCGGACTGGGAAACGTTCCTACCGATTTGCTGGCCCAGGACCTCCGTGAAGCCCTCTACCACATCGGGGCCATCACCGGCGAAGTGACTGACACGGAGATTCTCAACAACATCTTCAGCCACTTCTGCATCGGAAAGTAAGTAATTGATAATCAATTAGTTACAAACTAATTCAAACTTAAATCGAGCTCGTGAAACTAGCTGAAACTCACTCGCATCCGAGTTGGGTTCGGCAGCAGTATGCATCGCTGGACGGCGAATAACAACAAGATAATGACTGAACAGAAAACCCTGATTACAATCAATGCGCGGATGCGGCCAAGGTGTCGGTATTACTTCTTCGGTAGCATCGACATGAACCACTTCACGATTTCAGGGTCGTGGTGGCTGGGCATGACGACGAGGGCTCCGGTATCCAGCTTCAGGATAGCGTCCATGTCCTCGGCCGACAGGGAGAAGTCAAAAATGTTGAGGTTCTCGGCCATGCGCTCTTTGAGGCTGGACTTGGGAATGATAATCACGCCGCGCTCAATGAGATAGCGGAGAGCGACCTGCGGGCCGGTCTTTCCATATTTCGCGCCGTTGGAAATGAGCGTCTAATTGGTGAAGAAGCCGTTCTTGCCCTCGGCTAGCGGGCCCCAGAACATGTGGGCGATGCCCAGTTCGTCCATGTAGCGGCGGCTCTCAACAGGCGAGAACGTCTTTGCCAATCACGGGCTTACGGTGATGTCCGTTGGAACCATTACCATCGATGACGGCGTGATGATGGGCCGGAAGTGGGTCTTTTTACCGTGAACCACGACCCGGACAACATCCGCATCATCCAGACCAAAGAGATTCATATCTGCAAGAATGCATGGCTGGGCTCCCGCGTAAGCGTCATGCCTGGCGTCACCATCGGCGAGGGCGCTATTGTGGCCAGCGGCGCGGTGGTTACGAAGGATGTCCCTCCACGGACAGTTGTGGCTGGAGTACCTGCAAAAGTGATCAAAACGCTTGAAAGATAGGACTGATTTGAAGATGAATGTGTCATCCTCTATATTCCGACGGACTCTCTCCCAGATATCGCTGTACATAGCGCGTGAAGTAGGAGGCCGATGAGAAGTTGAACAAATCGGCTATCTCCACGAAGTCCAACTGCTTGTCCCGCAGCAGGCGGGAGATGTCCAGGATAGTGAAGCGGTTTATCCAGTAATTGGCAGACTCGCAGCTTACCTGTTTGCAGATTTCTGAGAGGTATTTCGGGGCTATGCATAGTTCGGAGGCATAATAACCCACCTCCCGGTTCTGTCGGTAATCGCCTCGCTCCAGCATACCGATGAAACGCCACATCAGTTGGGCGGAAGGAGTCTGGATATCATCTTCTTTATCGTTCAGACGTGCGTGGAAGTCAAAAAAATCCAGAATGAGAGCCTGCATGGCATTGAGCTTGACTTCCTCAAAGAAACGATGCTGCGGATTGGAGAGGCACTGTTCGATATGGTCATAATCGGCCTTGCATCGCTCAAACTCTTCCTCATTCAGATGGAAAACCGGCGTATTAAACAGCGACAGCGAGCCCCGGATGCCATAGTTGCTGCGCGGGGTGGCCTTTTCGATGAACTGCGGGTCGGCATAGACAATGACGCATTGGAAGTCATCGGATACCTTCCAGCCCTCGATGAGCGGGGTGGCGCGGATGATACAGCAACCGCCCTTTTCAATAGAAAAGTCTCTGGTATTGAACTTGATAGTAGCCGAACCTTCCAGGCACAACAGATGCGTCAGATGCAGGCTGATGTCCGCATCTCCCAGGGTGTCGATTGCATGCCGTATGA
>JAFSWO010000024.1 GCA_017450165.1 Bacteroidales bacterium
CCACGGCTCCGGCCAGCTGGTTCACTTCCGGAATGAGCTTCCGCACACCCAGATCCGTATTCTTCTTGACTTCAATGGCCTCCTCAAAGGTTTCGTAACCCAGCAGGATGCCCTTGATCACATATTTGCCGGCTGAGACGCCGGTCAAGGTTGCGCGGCCTTCGTCGTCGGTCTGGGCGAATTTCTCCACGGCTTCACTGCCGGCCTTCGAGATGGCGACGGCTACGCCGGCCACTTTTTCATCGTTGGATGCGTCCGTGAACTGTATTTTGAGGGAAAAGCCTTGTGCGTTCAGCGTGTAGGAGCCCAGCAGCGTCAGCAGTGAAACTGTCAGGCAGCGTAAGAAACGGAAGTGCATATGCTGTAGTATACTATTATTATAAATAAGGACGCTTCGTTAGATGAAAAATCGTGCCGAAAGTTAAATTCACAAGCGCTATTTTTTTGTCCGGCCGGCAATCCGGTCCGGATGGGACTCCACAAAGGCTTTCCAGGAAGTGGAAGCGGCCCGGTCCGAGACGGGATTGGAGAGTTGATAAAAGTGGCACATGGCGATGGCCAGGGCGTCGGAGGCGTCGAGGAAGCGGTTCTCCATCTCAATCCCGAGTGTCTTGCCCAACACGCTCTGTACCTGCTCTTTGGATGCGGCGCCATTGCCCGTTACCGCCATCTTGGCCTTGCGGGGTTCATACTCAAAAACGGGAATTTGCCGGTGCAGCGCCGCCGCGATGGCGGCCCCTTGCGCACGGCCCAGCTTCAGCATGGATTGCACATTCTTGCCGAAGAAGGGGGCCTCGATGGCCAGGTCGTCCGGGCTGTAGCGCTCGATCAGCGCCCCCACCTCATTGAAGATGCGGGAGAGCTTGGTGAAGTGATTCTTCTCTTTGCGAAGATCCAGGACGCCCATATCCACGTAGTGGGCCTTCTTGCGGTCCACGAGCAACACGCCGTACCCCAAAATGGAGGTACCGGGGTCGATGCCCAGAATGATGCGTTGCGGCGTCCCCGGTTCCATCTACCCGATGATATCGAATCCGGTGTAGGGGCGGAGTACCTCCGGAACGATGATCTTTCCGTCCGGAGTCTGGTAGTTCTCGATGATGGCGGCCAGGATGCGCGGGAGCGCAAGCGAGCTGCCGTTGAGGGTGTGGGCGAGCTGCATCTTGCCGTTTTCATCCTTGTAGCGCAGGTGCAGACGGTTGGCCTGGTAGGATTCGAAGTTGGAGACGGAGCTCACCTCGAGCCAGCGTTTCTGGGCTGCCGAAAAGACCTCAAAGTCGTAGGTGATGGCGGAGGTGAAGCTCATATCGCCACCGCAGAGGCGCAGGATGCGATAGGGAAGGCCGAGTGCGTGGACGATGGATTCCACGTGGGCAACCATTTCGTCGAGTGCCTTGTAGGAGTTCTCGGGCTCTTCGATGCGGACGATTTCTACCTTGTCGAACTGATGCAGGCGGTTCAGGCCGCGGACATCCTTGCCGTAGGAACCGGCCTCGCGGCGCCAGCAGGGAGTATAGGCGGTCATCTTGATGGGGAAGTCGCCCCTCTGCAGGATTACGTCGCGGTAGATGTTGGTGACAGGCACTTCGGCCGTCGGAACCATATAGAATCCGTCCAGCGGCGCGTGGTACATCTGTCCCTCCTTGTCCGGGAGCTGGCCCGTGCCGAAACCGGAGGCCTCGTTCACCATGTAGGGCGGCTGGTACTCCAGGTAGCCGGCGTCGGTGTTGCGCTGCAGGAAGTAGCTGATCAGGGCGCGCTGGATGCGTGCACCCTGGCCCTTATAGACGGGGAATCCGGCTCCGGTGAGTTTGACACCGAGGTCGAAGTCGATAATATCCAGGTTTTTGACAATCTCCCAGTGGGGCAGGGCCTTCTCGCCGAGCTCGGGCACCGTGCCGCCCATCTTGACCACGACGTTGTCTTCTGCGGTGCGTCCTTCCGGCACCTCTGCACAAGGGAGGTTCGGCAGGAGCACGACCAGGTCGTTCTGGGTCTTCTGGCTCTCAGCCATCTGCTCGTCCAACTGGCGGGATTTCTCCTTGAGCGCAGCGACGGCGGCCTTGGCCGCCTCCGCCTCTTCGCGCTTGCCGGCCTTCATCAGGCTACCGATCTCAGCGGCCTTGGCTTTCTGTTCGGACAGGCAGTTGTCCAGTTCTCCCTGAAGGGAACGGCGGGTCTTGTCGATATCGATAATCTTGTAAACAATCTCTCTTGCGTCGAAATGCTTGACAGCGAGCCGTTCAATCACGAACTCCGGCTGCTCTCTGAGAATCTTGAGTGTTAACATCTTCTTTTATGTCTTAAAACAAGCAAAATTACTGAAAAAAACGGGTCATTGTGCGGCGAACCAGGAGAAGTGTACGTTGCCGTAGTGTTTCTCCCGGAGAAAGCCCGGCGTACCCTCAAAATGGTAGGCGGCGGGATGCTCCAGAATCAGCCGTCCGTCCTCTTTCAGGATGCCGGCGCCCAGAATCCTGGCAGGCAGGGTATCCAGCCCCTCGAGGGCGTAGGGCGGATCGGCAAAGACCAGGTCGAAGTTCTTGGTACAGATGCCCAGAAAATCGAAAACGTTGTGGTGAACCACCTGAATGGTGGCGGAGAGTCCCAGCGCGGCGGCCGTCTTTTTGATGAAGGCCGCATTGGCGGGGTTCATCTCTACCGTCACGATGTCGGGGCAGCCGCGCGAAGCGAATTCAAACGAGATGCTGCCGGTGCCCCCAAAGAGGTCCAGAACGGCCATCTCGGGGAAATCCCAGGCTCCGGTCAGCGTGTTGAAGAGTCCCTCCTTGGCGAAGTCGGTGGTCGGTCGCGCCTTGTACCCGGCCGGCGGGTTGATCGGGCGTCCTTTCAGCGTGCCGCCAATGATTCTCATAACCGCTCTACTCCCTTGAAATGGCGGAAAAGATCGTTCAGCAGTTCCCGGGGCGTATCGCCCAGGAAATAGACCATGGTAATCTGGGGGTTGAGCTGGAACTGCCGCAGGGTGGCGAAGAGGAAATACTCAGCCGTCACGACATCCGGTGCGGGATAGGCGTTGGCCAGCAGCAGCCGGTCGCCCTCTGCCAGAACGATACTGATGGTGGCATCCCTCACCGAGGCCACCACCTTGTTGTGGTCGGCAATCCGAGAAAGTGCACGGAGCAGCTCCGCTACGGGAGGAAGCTCGTTTTCTTCTTCAGCAGCATAAACAAGAACTGCCTTTTGTTCAGGCAGTTCTTTGTAGTAGACCTTGTCGGTTTCCTCGAGTCGTACCGCTTCCGAAAGGATCTGATATGTCTTTTCCTTGTCGAAGAAGGATTCCGGTACCAGCGTGAACTTTTTCACTACTCCCAGTTACCGGCGTTGTTGTTCGGCGAATCGATGCTGCCGACCATCAGACCCGGGTAGCGGTTGGTGTCTTCACGCTCGGCGTTGAGGTTGACGATCAGCTGTTCGTTCATACCGAAGAGCAGACCGCGGAACGGCTCGCCCGGAGCGGGACGCTCGCCGTACGGAATCTTGGCCTCGAAGAGCGGAACCGGCACACCGGAGACCGTCTTGACGGTCGTCGCCATGATGATGGTGTCACCCTCGGAGAAGGGGATGTAGCGGAGATCTTCCACATTGAAGTTGGGACGGTCGCGGAAGAGGGTATCCTTGACGGCGATGGGAACCGGAATCTTGATGATCAGGTTGTTGTCACCCTTCAGATAAAGATCGTAGAGGAACTCCTCGGTAGCCTTTCTGCCGTATTTACGCTTGATGACATTGGTGTGGGCGACTGCCAGCGAGTCGTCGGTGGAGCCGATCTGCTTGACAATGTTGATATTGCCGTTGTTGTAGAAGTCGATCAGCGTATCCATGCAGGGCGCATAGGTGTTGAATGCGGATTTGTAGGTGGTCTGCAGGGTGCGGATATCCTTCAGGCGCTCGATTGCGACCTTTTCGCGGGCATCTTTCTCTTTGTTGAACTTCACCGGTTTGGTGATGCTGTTGATGAGCAGGAAAGCAAATACGATGATGCACAAAGGCAAGATGCAGTAAGTGAGGAGTTTTTTCATATTGGTTTGAATGTTTTTCAGTTCTCTTTTGACCTACAAAAGTAAAATAAATATTTAGCTCTTGCAATATATTTTTTAAGTTTGCAATCTCAAAACTACGTTATGGGTCTTGATATCCGCGTTTCCAAGCTCGAAGGTATCCTTGCGGCCGCCAAAAAGGCGGTCGTAGTCAGTCATCACAGCCCCGACGGCGATGCCGTGGGATCGACCGTAGCCTGCGGGCTTTATCTGGCGCAGCGCGGAGTGGCGGTGACCCTGGTTCTGCCCGGGGCCATGCCGGACAATCTGAACTTCCTTTCGCCGGCCGAGCATCCCATTCTGATTCACGAGAATACCCCGGAAGCAGTAGAAGCGGCCATTGCCGCGGCTGATACGATTATCTGTCTGGACTTTAGCGGATTGTCGCGCACGGAGTATCTGGAGCAGCCCCTCCGCGAAAGCCGGGCTGTGAAGGTGTTGATTGACCACCACGCTTCGCAGGAGACGGAGCCTTTTGCCGAGGTGATTGCCACGCGCGAGGTCTCTTCCGCCAGCGAACTGCTCTTCTGGATCCTGATGCGGATGAGCGATGTGGCCGGCGATGCCAAACGCCTTCCTATCCGCTGTCTGGAAGCCCTCTATACTGGCATGATGACCGATACGAACAACTTCGCCAATTCGGTTTTCCCTTCCACGTTTGAAATGGCTTCGGCCCTGATTGCCGCCGGTGTGGACAAGGCGCGGCTCTATCAGCAGATTTTCAACGTATTCTCCGAATCGCGCATGCGGCTCATGGGTTATCTGCTGAAGGACAAGATGACCCTGGTGCCCGAATATGGCGCAGCCTTCATGGTTTTGAGCGAGGCGGAAAAGCAGTCCTATGACTACCGTCCGGGCGATTCGGAAGGCTTCGTAAACCTGCCGCTGAGTATCGCTTCGGTGCGTATTTCCGCCCTCTTTACCGAGACGCCGGAAGGCTATATCCGCGTCTCCCTCCGCTCCAAGATCGGAACCGATGTGAACTCTCTGGCACGCGACTATTTCAACGGCGGCGGCCATGTCAATGCCGCCGGCGGACGGCTGCATATTCCGGTCGATGCGGTTGCGGCATATTTCTTGGATTCCCTGAAAAAGCATTTTGGCCGATGAAGCGTTTTCGCCATATCCTCCTTGCCCTCTTCGCGCTTGCCCTCGTCTCCTGCGAGAGCGAGAAGGCGCTGGAGCTGGTCAACCAGGAGGCGGCCATTGACAAATACATCACAGCCAAGTATGCCGACAATACCATTGTCCGCAACGACGGTGCCAACCGGGTGGTACTCACGCCCGGAAGCGGCGCGGAACTCTCGGCGGGCGACACGGTGGACATGCAGCTGGACGGCTATGTCTTCAGCAATGGCCCCGGTACGCAATTCCTTTCGGAGAACGTCCGCAGTGTCGTAGGTAAAGGCAAGCTGCTCAAGGGATTGGACAGTGGCTTGATCGGCGTGCAGGCGGGAGAGGCTTCCGTGATTCTCTTCTCCGCCAAATATGGCTACTATGACGAGACGGTCGGCGTGGTTCCGCCCATGTCGCCGCTGCTCTTCACGGTGACGGTCAACCAAATCGTAAAAAGTGCAAATTAACTATGAATAAAACCCTCTCCATCCTTCTGGCCGCCGCGCTGGCGCTGCTGACCGGCTCCTGTGCAAAGACCCGCACAGAGGCCACCACGGAAGCCACCGACCGCGTGCTGGCGGCATGGATCCGTGTCAACTATGGCACGGCGGTAACTCCGAACGATTCCGGTGTATTCGTTCTCAGCTATACCCCGGGAACCGGCGCTTCGGTACCCGATTCCGGTTATGTCTTCTGTCACTATCAGCGCCGTACGCTGGATGGAAATATCCAGTCTACCAATATTGAAACGCTGAATGAACAACTGGGGCTGAAGACCAATCTGTCCGACTTCGGAAGCGATATCTGGCAGGTGGACGTGGGCTCCATTCCGCAGGGGCTGGAACCGATCATCAAGTCGCTCAAAGTGGGCGGCAAGGCAACGGTGGCCCTTCCGGTCGGCCAGAGCAAAGTGACGAGTTCGCTCTACAACGCCTTCTCTTCCTCGGAATCGGAAAATGTGATTTACGAGGTGGAACTGGACAACGTCGTGAAGGATATCTACGAATGGCAGGATGAATTGCTCAAGGCGCATTCCGTCGCCCATTATGGCGGAATGGACACCGTAACGGCGGGCTACTATGCCAAGGTGGTCGGGCAGCCGGCCGAAGCCGATTCCCTGAATGACGATGTTACGGTATCTTTCTGGTACATAGGCCGTCGGCTGGATGGCAGCATCTTCGATACCAACGTTCGCGATACGGCCCGCAAGTATGAGATCTACTCTACCAGCGGTTCGTATGATTCGCTCACGCTTTCCTACCACAAAGACCTCTCTACGATGCTCTCCAACAGTACCTTCGTCACCGGCTTTACCAAGGCTGTCCACGATATGCGCAAGCGAGACACCGTGGAGGTTTTCTTCCGTTCCGACTGGGGCTATGGCGCTTCCGGCAAATCAGGTGTCATCTCCGAGTATTGTCCGCTCAATTTCCGAATCTGGTTTACCCATTCCACCAACGGCGATGAGATCTGATGCCGAGGCCGCAAAGGCCGCTTTTGCCCGTCTGCTGGGCATTATGGACGATCTGCGGGAGAAGTGCCCGTGGGACCGCAAACAGACTTTTGAATCGCTCCGCCCGCAGACCATCGAGGAGACCAGCGAGCTTTCGGATGCCATCCTGGAGAATGACCTGAAGGAGATTTCCAAAGAACTTGGCGACGTGCTTCTGCACGTGGTTTTCTATGCCAAGTTGGGAGAGGAGCAGGGAGCCTTCGACATTGCACAGGTTACCAACCGCCTCTGTGATAAACTGATCTATCGTCATCCCCACGTTTACGGCGATGTCCAGGCAGCGGATGCCGGCGCCGTCATCAAGAACTGGGAGCAGATCAAGCGCACCGAGAAGGACGGCAACAAGACCGTGCTCTCCGGCGTGCCCAACAGCCTTCCGCCCATCATCAAGGCCTACCGGATGCAGGAGAAGGCCCGTGCCGTGGGTTTCGACTGGAACCGTCGCGAGGATGTCTGGGAGAAGGTGGCTGAGGAACTCGGCGAATTCAAGGCGGAACTCTCCACATTGGAAAAGGGCGATGCCGAGGCCCGCAAAGCGGCCGAAGGGGAGCTGGGCGACCTGCTCTTCTCGATGATTAATGCCGCCCGGCTCTACGACCTCAATCCCGACACGGCGCTCGAGCGCACCTGCAAGAAATTCCGCGACCGCTTTACCTATGTGGAGGTAGAGGGCAAGGAGCGGGGCAAAGATCTCAAGGAGATGTCGCTCGAGGAGATGGACGCCCTCTGGAACGAGGCAAAATCCAAAGGTTTATAATCGTCTATGGCAGATTGGCGCGAACGCACCGGAATGCTGTTGGGCGAGGCTGGACTGGCCGCACTTGAAGCCAAGTGCGTGGCCGTCATCGGCCTGGGTGGTGTCGGTGCCTTTGCCGCCGAGATGGTGGCGCGCGCCGGGGTAGGGCGGATGGTCCTGCTCGATTCGGACTGTGTCTCGCTCTCCAACAAGAACCGCCAGCTGCTGGCCCTCGATTCCACGCTTTGCCGGCCCAAGACGGAGGTGCTGCGCGAGCGCCTGCTCGATATCAATCCCGCGCTGCAGCTGACCGTGATCGACCGCTATCTGGATGAAAACAACGTAGCGGAGATCCTGCCGCAGGGCATTGATTTTCTGATTGATGCCATCGATACCCTGGCCCCCAAGCTGGCGCTCATCCGCCACTGCGTGGAGAGCCGGATTCCGCTGGTCAGCTCGATGGGCTCCGGTGCCAAATACGATATGACCAGGATCCGCATCACGGACCTCTCCAAATCCTTCAACTGCCCGCTGGCCTATATCGTCCGCAAGAAACTGCGCAAGATGGGCATCACCAAGGGCTTCAAGGTAGTCTTTTCTGAGGAACTTCCGGATGAGAACGCCATCGTGGAGATGACCCCCGCCGAGCAGGCTGCGACCAGCAATAAAAAGTCGCAGGTAGGAACCATCTCCTACCTGCCGGCTTCTTTCGGTTGCGCCTGCGCCCAGGCCGCGATCCGTTATCTTATAGGAAAATAATCCGCATTATTCACCGGCGGCTTTGAGGCGCTCGGCATTCTCGGCAATCTGCAGCTGGTCGATCACCTCCTGGATGTCGCCGTCCATGAAGACGGGGAGGTTGTACATCGTGTAGTTGATGCGGTGGTCGGTCACGCGTGACTGCGGATAATTATAGGTGCGGATCTTGGCGGAGCGGTCACCGGTGGAGACCATCGTCTTGCGCTGCGCGGTAATCTCATTCAGATACTTCTCATACTCAAGGTTGTAAAGGCGGGTGCGGAGTTCCTGCATCGCCTTGTCGAAGTTCTTGAGCTGGGAGCGCTCGTCCTGGCACTGGACCACGATGCCCGAAGGAATGTGGG
>JAFSWO010000025.1 GCA_017450165.1 Bacteroidales bacterium
ACCGGCTTGTCCACCAGGCGCAGGATATCATCGGAGGTGATTTCGCGCTTCAGCAGGTTCTGATACTGCTTCATGCCCGCCTCAACGTCGGCGAGCTGCTCCTCCCAGGAGGCGGCGTCATTTTCCAGAATGCGATAGACCTTCTTCTCAAAGAAGATCTTCTCCAGCGATGCCCAGTGCCACTCGGATTCGAGTTCATCCAGCTGGATCTTCAGCTCCTGCTCGAACAGGTCCTTTGTGTGGAAGGCATTGTAGCGCAGGATTTCATCCACCCCCATGAAGTGCGGATGGCGGTCCTTGATCACGCAGGCGTTCGGCGAGATGGAGACCTCGCAGTTGGTGAAGGCGTAGAGTGCGTCGATGGTCTTGTCGGGCGAAACGTCGTTCTGCAGCTGGATCACAATCTCCACGCCGTCCGACGACATGTCGTCCACCTTCTTGATCTTGATCTTTCCCTTGTCGCTCTCACGGATGATGGAGTCGATCAGACTCTCCGTGGTCTGGCCGAAGGGAATCTCGCGGATGGCCAGCGTGCGTTTGTCCACCTTCTCAATCCGCGCGCGGACCTTGACCTTGCCGCCGCGCAAACCGTTGTTGTATTTGGAGCAGTCCATCAGGCCGCCCGTCGGGAAGTCCGGATAGAGTTCGAAAGGTTTTTCGCGAAGTGCAGCCACGCAGGCATCCAGCAGTTCGTTGAAGTTGTGCGGCAGAATTTTGACCGAGAGGCCCACGGCAATACCGTCGGTGCCCTGCGCGAGCAGGAGCGGGAACTTCATGGGCAGCACCACCGGTTCCTTGTTGGCGCCGTCATAGGAGGGAACGTACTGGGTAATCTTCTTGTTGAAGGCCACCTCCAGCGCAAACTTGCTCAGACGAGCCTCAATGTAGCGGGCTGCAGCGGCGGGGTCACCGGTATAGATGTTACCCCAGTTACCCTGGCAGTCAATGAGATAGTCTTTCTGACCCAGACTCACGAGCGCATCCTTGATGGAGGCGTCGCCGTGCGGGTGGTACTTCATGGTGTCTCCTACGATGCCGGCTACCTTGTGGTAACGGCCGTCGTCGGCTTTCTCCATCGCATGCAGGATGCGGCGCTGCACCGGCTTCAAACCATCCTCGATATGCGGCACGGCACGGTCCAGAATCACGTACGAGGCGTAATCCAGGAACCAGTCCTTGTACATGCCGGAGAGTTTGTAGCGGTTCTCCCCTTCGGCCACCAGTTTCTCATACTTCTGGGAAGTGGCGTCACCGGAGGCTTCTTCGTCGTCGACGGGTTCGTCCGCGAACTCTTCCTCCGTCTCTTCCGCAGCCGTTTCCAACTCCTCGTCCATCGAGGCGTCCATTGCGTCGTAATCTTCTTCTTTACTCATATCTCACTCCAGGGTTAACTTCATGTCAGTCAAGAATGTAGCCAAACTTCTTCAGCTTGCGGGCATCCTCCCGCCAGTTCGGTTCCACCTTGACAAATATCTGCAAAAATACCTTTTTTTCAAAAAAAGCTTCCATATCGAGGCGGGCCGCCGTCGCGGTTTTCTTCAGGGCCCGTCCCTGCGCGCCGATGATGATCCCCTTCTGGGAGTCACGCATCACGTTGATGACCGCATCGATATCGTAGCGGTCCTCTCCCTCTTTGAATTGTTCGATCACCACCTCCGTGCAGTAGGGAATCTCCTTGGTGTAGTTCATCAGGATCTTCTCCCGAATGATTTCCGAAGCGAAGAAACGCATCGAACGGTCCGTGAAGGTCTCCCTGTCGTACCAGGGCGGACTCACGGGCAGTGCACCGGTTACCGCATCGAAGAGGTTCTCCAGATTGAACTTTTCCTGCGCGGAAATGGGGAAGATTTCAGCGGCCGGAACCAGCGCCTTCCACTCCTTCATCAGGGCAAGAACCTGCTCCTGCGTTCCCAGATCAATCTTGTTGATGGCGATCAGTACCGGGCAGGTCACCTTGGAGAGTTTCTCTACATACTCACGGTTCTTGTCTTTTTTCTCCACGATATCGGTGACGTAGAGGATCACGTCGGCATCGCCGATGGCGGTGTCCACGAAGTCCATCATGCTCTCCTGCAGCCGATAACTCGGTTTCAGGATGCCGGGGGTGTCGGAAAAGACTGCCTGGTAGTCCGGGCCGTTCACGATGCCCATGATGCGGTGGCGCGTGGTCTGGGCCTTGGCCGTCACGATAGAGAGTTTCTCCCCTACCAGAGCATTCATCAGCGTGGACTTGCCCACGTTCGGATTGCCGATGATATTGACGAATCCCGAGCGCATATGACTAGTCGAACTGGCCCATCTTGAAACGGGCGATTTCCGTGTCGGTAAGGAAGCGCCAGGTTCCGCGCGTGAGGGCCTTCTTGGTGAGGCCGGCAAAGTAAACGCGGTCCAGTTTGCGCACGTTGTAGCCCAGATGCTCGAAGATGCGGCGCACGATCCGGTTGCGGCCCGAGTGGATCTCGATGCCCACCTGGCTCATGTCGTCATCTACATAGGAAAGCGAATCTGCGTGAATCTCACCGTCTTCCAGCTCGATTCCCTTGAGGATGGCGTCGAAGTCCACCTTCTTGAGATTCTTGTCCAGAAAGGCGTGGTAGATCTTGCGCGCGCCATAGGCGGGGTGCGTGAGTTTGTCGGCCAGCTCGCCGTCGTTGGTGAACATCAGCACGCCGGTCGTGGCTTTGTCAAGGCGGCCCACCGGATAGACGCGCTGCGGGCACTCGGTGTGCGAAATGAGGTCCATCACGGTCTTCTCCGCGTGCGGATCGGACATCGTAGTCACATAGCCCTTGGGCTTGTTCATCACCAGATAGACCTTCTTTTCACCCTTGAGGCGGGTGCCGTTGAAACGGACGTCATCGTCCGGTTTCACCTTGACACCCAATTCTGTCACAATCTTACCATTGACCGTCACCAGTCCGGCCTGGATGAAATCATCCGCCTCGCGACGCGAGCAGATACCGGAATTGGCAATGAAACGGTTGAGACGGAGGGTATCGTCGGCCGTATAGACTTCAATCTTGGTTGCGGGTTTGCGGGGGCCGTTTTCGCGGCGATGCTTCAGATAACCTTCTGAATGCTGGAAACGCTTTTCGGCCGGCTTACGGTCGCCGTAAGCTTTCTTTTCGCCGTAGTTTTTCTTTGCTCCGTAGGATTTCTTTGCTCCGAAAGATTTTTTCTCGTCCTTAGACGCAGATGCGCCGGAAGCGCGGCGCTTGTAGGGGCCCTTTTTGGGGCTGTCGGCGCGGCCTGTCACAGGTGTGCGGCGACGGTTTTTGTTCTCCATGGAATCAATCAATTATTTCAGGGCGCAAAGTTAGTTCAATCTGAAGAATTTTCCTACTTTTGAAGGTCATTTGAAGAGGAGAAATGAGGATGAACGATCAATTCGGCTCCGCACTGGCCGCCATTCGGGCAAATCGCCTTCGTTCAGTGCTCACTATCAGTATTATCGCAATCGGTGTCACCGCCCTGGTCGGCATCGAGACGGCAATCGGCGTGCTCTCGCGCCAGCTCTCGGAGAGCTTCGGCCGGATGGGCAGCGGCACCCTTTCGCTGGTTCCGGAGGCGGAAGCTCGTCCCTTCTCGTGGCACGAAGCCTCAACCTTTGCAGAATCTTTCGCTGACAACGATGAGGGGCAGGTCAGTCTCAGCGCCGAAATCACCCCGATGGCCGTCATCACGGCCGATGGGAAACGCACCGACCCGATGGTTTCCGTACTGGCGGCGGACGCCGCCTGGCTTCCGATCTCCGCGAGGACGCTCTCACAGGGGCGCAACTTCACCGCCCGCGAATCGACCTCGGGCAGTGCGGTCTGCCTGATTGGTCACAGCCTGGCCCGCAGACTCTTTGGAAACGATGCGTTCGTCATCGGTAAAACGCTTTCTTTCAGTGGAATGCCATACTCTGTCATCGGCGTACTGGCCGCCCGAGGTTCTCTGCTGGGCGGCGGATCGGACTACCGCCTGGTGTTGCCGCTCCAGACCGGTCGCGAATGGCTGCCGGAAGATGCTCAGTGGCAGATTACGCTGCTTCCGGAGCCCGGTTGGGAAAACCTGTTGGAGGAGTCGGCACGGACCCGGATGCGGGCCCTGCGCAGGCGCTCGCCCGGTGCGGCGGACGATTTCCAATTCCGTCGCAGCGATACCCTGCAGAGCCGGCTGGACTCCCTGGAAAAGAGACTCTCGCTGGCAGCCCTGGCCATCGGGCTGATCACCCTGCTGGGGGCCGCCGTGGCCCTGATGAACATCCTGCTGGTTTCCGTGAAGGAGCGCACCGGGGAGATCGGTCTGCGCAAGGCATTGGGCGAAAAAGTCTCCTCCATCCGGCGTAGTTTCCTGGCAGAATCCATCCTGATCGGCCAGATCGGCGGACTTGCCGGAATCGTGTTGGGGCTGCTCGCAGGCGCTATCGTCGCCCTCACGCTCGGCGGAGGATGGCACATACCATGGGGCTGGCTGGCCGCCGCCCTGGCTCTTTGCGTGGGGGTCAGTCTGCTGGCAGGTACACTCCCCGCCCGTCGCGCCGCAGCCCTTCAGCCGGTCGACGCCCTCCGCGGACGGTAGCTACTCAGAAAGACGGGTCCAGTAGACCTTTTCGCCAATGCCCAGGACGGTGCCTTTGAGGCAGAGGTGGCCGTCTTCCGTGAACCAGGCGGTCACATTGACGCGGATGCCGCGCTGCGGATCGTAAATCTTGGAATCGCCCCACTGCTTCTTCTCCGGCTTATACTTCAGGTCGCGAATAATCACCACCTGATCGCTGGGCACGTTGCGCAGGGACTTATCGGGGTTCTTCTTGTCATAGGCGCGCTCGCCTGTCTTGGGATCATTGGGGTTGGCCAGCCAGTAGATCTGGGCTTTGTAAGAACCGTCTGCATTCTTGGTAACCTGCACCCGGTAGGGGTCGCCGCCCTGGACGGATTCATACTTGCCGATTACGCTGTCGGCGGATTTGTTCAACTTATTCTGTGCGAGGGCCTTCTGGCCAACAAAAATCGTGGCGAGAATCGCCAGCAGGGGGATGATTCTTTTCATAATTTCTTTGTCGAAAAGCTTAAAAAAGCGTGGTTTTGTCCTTGATGTCGCGGACCCGCAACTGGATGTTGGCGATGCCGCGATAGTAGTTCTCCGCGATCGAGTAGCAGATATCCACCGGATTTCCGGCCTGCATGTGCTCGAAATGGTCCGAGAGGTTGAAGGCGATGGCCGAAATGTGACGGTAGGGTTCATCCTCCTGAATCAGTTCCAGACGCAGGTGCTTGAGCGTGCCGGAGTCAGCGGAGCCCACCTTGCGGCCGTTGCCGTTGTCATAGACATTCTCCGTAACGAAGACCGGTGAAGCGTTGCCGGGGCCGAAGGGCTGGAACGACTTGAGCAAACGGAAGAATTTGGGGGTTATCTGCTTGAAATCCAGATAGGAGTCGATATCGATGACCGGGGTCAGCTGGGCATCCGCAATCTTGGCGGCCACGAAGGCCTCGAAGCGGTCGCAGAACTCGGGGAAGTTCTCCTCGCGGATGGTGAGGCCGGCGGCGTAGGTGTGGCCGCCGAAGTTCTCCAGCAGGTCGGCGCAGGATTCAATGGCCTCGTAGAGGTCGAATCCCGCCACGGAGCGCGCGGACCCGGTGATAAAGCCGTTGGACTTGCTCAGCACGATGGTCGGGCGGTAGTAGGCCTCCACCAGTCGGGACGCCACGATACCCACGACGCCCTTGTGCCAGTTCGGGTTATAGACCACGGTGGACTTTTTCTCTTCGAAGCCCGGGATGTGTTTGACCATCTCGAGGGCCTCTTCCGTAATCTCGCGGTCAATGCGCTTGCGGTCGTCGTTGTGGGCGTTGATGGCTGCACCGATCTCCAGTGCATCCTCGTCATCGCGGGCAGTGAGCATATCCACCGCCGTGCGGCCCGACTCCATTCGGCCGGCCGCATTGATACGCGGGCCGATCTTGAAGACGATCTCGTCAATCGTGATATTGTGTTTCTCCAGGCCGGAGAGCTTGATGACGGACATCAGGCCCTTGCGGGGGTTCTCGTTGAGCTGCTTGAGGCCGTAGTAGGCCAGGACGCGGTTCTCACCGGTCACCGAGACCAGGTCGGAGGCGATACTCACCACCAGCAGGTCGAGCAGCGGGAAAACCTTCTCGAAGGGGATGTCGTATTTCTTGGCATAAGCCTGGACCAGTTTGAAGCCTACGCCGCAGCCGGAGAGGTCGTCGAAAGGATAGTGGCAATCCTCCCGCTTGGGGTCCAGCACCGCCACGGCGGCGGGCAGTTGCTCGTCGGGGAGATGGTGGTCGCAGATGATCACGTCGATACCCAACCCTTTGGCATACTTGACCTTCTCCACGGCCTTGATACCGCAGTCCAGGGTGATGATCAGCGTGCAGCCGTGCGACTTGGCGCAGTCGATGCCCTTGTAGGAGAGGCCGTAGCCTTCGTCGTAACGGTCCGGGATGTAGTATTCGAGTTTATCCGTGTAGTCGCGAAGAAAGGTATAAACCAGCGAGACGGCTGTTGTTCCGTCCACGTCGTAATCGCCGTAGATGAGGATCTTCTCCCCTTTGGTCACGGCCGTATGCAACCGCTCGACAGCGGCTTCCATA
>JAFSWO010000005.1 GCA_017450165.1 Bacteroidales bacterium
CCGCTTCGTATCCCGCCGGCAGGGAGTTGACCGCATTGCGGTGCGGCCCCAGTGCGACCGGCCGCCAGGAGGGGTCGACCTGCGCGAGGTTGTAGTAATCCTTGTCGTTGGTTCGCCATTCGCGCTGGGCGCGGAGGGTGGCCTGCAGATGGAATCCGTTGCCCAGCGGTTCGTTCCACGCCACCTGGGCCATCAGGGCGGTAGTGGACCCTTCGGTGAGGGATCGCAGGGCGCGGATCTGCAACGAATCGGGATTCTTGGCAATCCGGTAATAGCGCGTCCGGTAGCTGTTGAAGAGGTCCTCCTCGGAGGTGCTGTAGGAATCTTTGGTGCGCAGCGAGATTGTGCGGCCCTTCTTGGCAAAGCGATAGGTCCAGCTGGCCGTGACGGTGGTGGAGGTGCGGTGGTTGTAGTTGCTGGTGATGTTGTCGCCCGTGTTGCTGCGCGCCCCCTTGAGCGGGTCGGTGTCGTATTCCTGCTCGAGCCAGTCGTTCGGATCCGTCACATACTCATACGGGTTCTTGACGAAGTAGGCGCTGTGGTAGCCCGACACATTTCCGTTCTGGACATACTGGAACTCCGGCTTGACGTAGATCGTATGGTTCTTGCCGGGCTTCCATTCCACCACCATATCCAACTTGACCGTGTGGTTCAGCGAATTGGTTAGGTAGTTCGAGTTGGTCCAGGATAGGCTGGTAGACGAGATGTTTTCGTTCTTGTTACGGCTGGTGGCTTCGCGCACGTTGCCGTCGTAATGCACGTTGCCGTTGAGGTTCAGCACCTTGTTCTTGCGCGAGAAGGTGATGCCCGCCTCGCGGCTCATCCGGTCGCCGGCCGATCCGGTGCCGAGCTGGTTGCGGCCCGTGGTGCCGATTCCCGCCTGTCCGCTGGTGTTGCGCTGGCCGGCCACCACCGTGATCTGGCGGTTTTTACCGATGTTGTTGGCGTTGATGCGGCCCGAATAGCGCGTGGAGCTGCCGCCGCCCAGATTGGTCTGGGTCTTCCACAGATCCAGGAATCCCTTTTTGATTTTCAGATCCAGCACCGGCTCCCGCTCGCCGTCGTCCACCCCCGTGATGCGGGTGAAGTCCGACTCGCGCTCGTAGGCGTTGATCTTCTCCACCATGTCGGCCGTGAGGCTCTTGAGGCCCGCCTTCACATTGCCGCTGAAGAAGCGTTCACCGTTGATCAGCAGCTGACCGATGGGTTTTCCGTGGAGCGTCACCTCGCCTCCGTCAATCGACAGTCCGGGAATCTTGCGCAGCAGATCCTCCAGCATGGCATCTTCCGGCAGGTGGAAGGCCGCCGGATTATAGACCAGCGTATCTTCCGCCACCGTGACGATGTTGGCCTGGGCCGTCACCACCGCGCTGGCCAGATAGGCGGCCTCGGTCTGCAGGATGATAGTACCCAGATCCATACCGCCCTGCGCCGGGGTGCACTGGATGTCAAAGAAGCGGTCCGCGTAGCCCAGCAGAGAGATTTTGAGGATATAGCTGCCCGGTTGGGCGCGGAGCGAGAAACGCCCCTGGCCGTCGGTCATCACGCCGTTAACGAGCGAGCTGTCTCCTGGCGCGAGTAGCATGGCTGCCGCCTGGATGACGGGTTGCAGCGCGGTGTTGGTATTCTCTTCGGTGGTCACTTGCGGCCCGGATTCCTCCACCACCAGGCCCGTGATGCGCGTGCCGCCCTGCGCCGCTACCTCTCCGGCCGTTCCCAGAAGGACGACCAGAGAGCCGGTCAGCGTCAACAGCAGGGTGCGGAGGCGGCGCATGCGCGGTTAAAGCTTGGCCGCGATGGCGAGCAGTGCGTTGTAGACGGGACCGTCTTCGGTAGCGGCGGGCTTGCCGGCATCACCGCCTTCGCGGATGCCCTGGACCAGCGGAATCTGCCCGAGCAGTTCCAGTCCATACTTGTCGCACAACGGCTTGCAGCCGTCCTTGCCAAAGATGTAGTATTTGTTCTGCGGCAGTTCGGCGGGGGTGAACCACGCCATGTTCTCTACGACACCCAGGATTTTCTTGTTGATCTGCGGGTTGCGGAACATGTTGACACCCTTTTCCACGTCGGCCAGGGCCACCGCCTGCGGGGTGCTGACGATGATGGCGCCCGTGAGCGGAATGTCGTTCACCAGCGAGATGTGGATGTCGCCGGTTCCCGGAGGCATGTCGATCAGCAGGTAGTCCAGTTCGCCCCAGCGCACCTGCAGGATCATCTGTTTCAGCGCGGTGCAGGCGAGCGGGCCGCGCCAGATGAGCGCCTGTTCCGGTTTGGCAAAATAGCCGATGGACATCCACTTGACGCCATATTTGCGGACAGGGACAAAGATCTCCTTGCAATCCGGCGTAAACTCCTCACCCTCGGGGAGCGGGGAGCCGTCCGGACGGAAGAGTTCAATCTCGGGCATCACCCCTTCGGTGCCGGTCATCTTGGGAACGGAGGGGCCGTAGACGTCGGCGTCTGCCAGGCCCACGCGCCAGCCCTGACGGGCCAGGGTGATGGCCAGGTTCACCGCTACGGTGGATTTACCGACGCCACCTTTGCCGGAGGCTACACAAATGATATGCTTGACATCCTTGAGCAGGTCGTTGTTGAGGTCCAGCACCGGCGCCTGCTTTTTGGGTTTCGGCCCTTCCGGGTTGTACGGGCCTTTAATCTGAAAATCGCTCATACTTTAATCCAATTTATAACTTCTTCTATGATAAGGTGTTATACCATATTGACGAATCGCTTCGCGGTGTTCGGCCGTCGGGTAGGCCATGTTGCGTTCCCAGCCGTACTGCGGATATTCCGCAGCAAGTTTACGCATATATTCGTCACGATGGGTCTTGGCCAGCACGGAAGCGGCGGCAATGGCCGCGGACGAAGCGTCGCCGTGAATCACACAGTGTGCCGGAATCCGTACCCCGTCGGACCCCGTGTAGGGCCGGAAACGGTTGCCATCCACCAATACCAGGTTCGGCCGCACGGAGAGGCCGTCCAGCGCCCGCTGCATGCCGGTGATGGAGGCGTTGAGGATGTTGATGCGGTCGATTTCCGCGGCGTCCACCGCCACCACGCTCCAGGCCACCGCTTCGCGCTCAATCACCGCGCGCAGCTCGTCCCGGTCGCGTTCGCTCAGTTGCTTGCTGTCGTTCAGCAGCGGGTGATAGAATCCATCGGGCAGGATGACCGCCGCCGCAAAGACCGGTCCGGCCAGGCAGCCGCGTCCCGCCTCGTCGCAGCCGGCAATCCGCACCCCATTCCCCGCGAGCAGCGTCCGGGTGCCGTGATAGCATTTTCCGGGGTTCGGTTCAATTTCCTGCAGAGGGTAAATATCTGTGATTCCGGATTTTCGCCAGACTTTCCAGGGCACTGTGCAGCGGCCGCAGACCACGAAAAGCGGTTTACGATGCTGCCGGCAGAGGCGTGCGATGCCGTCGATCAGCTTACCGCTGAGGCTCTGTGCGTCGAATCGCCCTTCACCCGTGATAACCGCGTCGGCCGCAGCAATTTGCGCCTCGAGGTCCACCCATTCGCCGAAGAGCTCCCAGCCGGGAATCAGCTGTGCCCCGTAACGTGCATGGAGGGTGGCTCCCACGCCGCCGGCAGCCCCGCCGCCCGGAAGCAGCGGATCCAGTCCGATCCGCGAGGCAAAGGCCTCCATCCGGCGCTCCAGCCGCTCCAACATGGCGGCATCGGCCCCCTTCTGCGGGCCAAAAACCATGGTGGCGCCATCGATTCCCAGCAGCGGGTTGCGCACATCGCAGGCCACCTGAATCTCAATGCGGCCGCGGATGTGCTCGTCCACCCATGCCAGATCTTCGTCGGTCACCTCGCGCCCCGGCTCGCGACAGAGCATGCCCGCTCCGCCGTCGTTCGTGGCGCTTCCGCCGATCCCCCGCACGATGCGCCGCACGCCCAGTTCCACCGCTTTGCGCCGCAGCACCCCCAGACCGAAGGTGGTCGTTTTCTCGGGGTTGCGCAGCTCCGGCTCAATCTGGGCCAGTCCGCAGACCTGCGCCATCTCGATAAAGGCCGTATCGCCGCACAGCAGCAGGGGAGCGCGCAAAGGCCGCATCAGCGCATCAAAGGTCTCAACCTCAATGCGTTCCGGATTCGCACCACGCTGCGAAAGCGCCCGCTCCAACATGCTGAGCGACCCGTCTCCCCCGTCGGCCAGCGGCAGTTTGACAAGCTCCAGATGCTCCTTTTCGCGCTGCACGCAATGGCGCAGAATGGCTGTTTCCAGGGCATCGGCCACCTGCACGGCCGTGGCGGTTCCTTTGAATTTATCGGGGGCTATGAGGATGCGCCTTTTCATGAGGACAAAGTTACCAAGAAATCCCGTTTGCGAAAAACAATTAAAAAGCATAATTTTGCGGACTCTATAAACAACGGACAGAAAGTAAAATAACAATCGTATAAACAACATGAAGAACTACACAACTGACAAAATTCGCAACGTCGTTCTGCTTGGCGGCACACGTTCCGGCAAGACCACCCTTGCCGAAACCATCCTGTTCGAGGGTAAAGTGATTGACCGTCGCGGTACGATCGAGGCGAAGACCACCGTCTCCGACAATACCGAAGTCGAGCAGATCTACCAGCGTTCCATCTATGCAACTCCGTTCTACGCAGAGTTCATGGACCACAAGTTCAACTTTATCGATGCTCCGGGTGCTGATGACTATATCGGCGGTGTCATCTCGGCCTTCAAGGTCTGCGATGCCGGCGTGATGCTCGTCAACGCGCAGCAGGGTGTCGAGGTCGGTACCGAAATCCACGGCCGCTACGCTGAGCAGTACAAGCTGCCGCTCGCTATCGGTGTCAACCAGCTCGATGCTGAAAAGGCCAACTGGGACGCCACCATCGATTCGCTGCACCAGGCATTCGGCAAGAAGCCGGTCGTGCTGCAGTATCCGGTCAACCCGGGTCTCGCATTCGACAGCTTTATCGATGTGACCACCATGAAGATGTACAAGTTCAAAGACGAGAACGGCACCCGCGAGGAGCTGGCCATTCCCGCCGGCGAACAGGCTAAGGCTGAGGAGATGCACGCAGCCCTCGTCGAGATGGCCGCTGAGGCTGACGAGGAACTGATGGAGAAATTCTTCGATGCAGGCGACCTGACTCCTGAAGAGATGCACAAGGGTCTGAACATCGGTTTCGCATCCGGTGAGATTTATCCGGTCTTCTGCCTCTCCGCAAAGAAAGATATCGGCGTGAAGCGCCTGATGGAGTTCCTCATCGAGGTAGCTCCCTCCCCGAAGGAAGACCCGAAGGGCCCGACCTCCCTTTTCGTTTACAAAACCGCTGTGGAGCAACACCTGGGTGACGTTTCCTATTTCAAGGTTGTCTCCGGTAAGATCGTTGAGGGGCAGGATGTCGTCAATGTAGACAATGGCTCCAAGGAGCGCATCACCGCCCTCTATGCCGTTGCCGGCAAGAAGAAAGAGAAGGTCACCGAACTCGTCGCCGGCGACATGGGTTGCACCGTGAAGCTGAAGGCTGTCAAGTCCGACCAGACCCTGAACCAGCCGGGTTACGACAAGGCTGTCGAGCCGATCGTCTTCCCGCAGGCCAAGTACCGCGCAGCTGTGAAGGCTGTGGACGAGAAGGACGAGGAGAAACTGGGTGAGGCACTCAACCGTCTCGCCGCTGAAGACCCGACCCTCCGTATCGAGTACTCCAAAGAGCTCAAGCAGACCATC
>JAFSWO010000026.1 GCA_017450165.1 Bacteroidales bacterium
ATTTATACGGAAAAATAGTTGATATCCGTTTAACTTTTTGTAACTTGGGCAGTCAAACAGGCGTTTGACTGCCCTGATCTTTTATGCGAACCTTTCGTCCCGCTCTGCTCGCTGCGCTGCTTCTGCTGGTTTTCGCGCCGCTGTTTGCGCAGACCTCCATTACCGCCAAGTTTAAAGATGCTTCCAACGGGGATCCCGTAGCCTTCGCAACCTTCTCCCTCACGAAAAAAGGGGAGGCGAAGCCCTATCGCTACGGCCTTACCGACCAGAACGGTCTTGCATCCATCACCAAGGTGGCGGCCGGAACCTACGAGGCCAAGCTGGAACTTCTGGGCTACAAGCCCTGGGCGCAGGAGGTAACGGTGGCCCGCAAGGCCCTGGATTTGGGCGAAATCGCCGTACAGCCGGACGTAGAGACGCTGGAGGCGGCCAAAGTTTCCGCAGCGGGCAATGCCGTGGAATTCAAGCAGGACACCATCATCTATAACGCCGCCTCCCATCTGATCGGCGAGAATGACCTGCTGGAGGACCTGCTCAAGAAGCTTCCGGGGGTTGAGGTAGACGAAAACGGCAAGGTCACGGCCAACGGCGAGGAGGTCAAGCGCATCACCATCGAGGGTAAAACCTTCTTCCTGAACGACCCGACGGTGGCTACCCGCAACATTCTGGCCAAGTATGTCAAGAAGGTCAAGGTGGTGGAGAAGAAGTCGGAGCAGGCGGAATTCACCGGCATCGACGACGGCGAGCGGGAGACGGTCATCGACATCTCCGTGCAGGACAACATGATGCGCGGTACCTTCGGCAATGTCAATGCCGGACTGGGACACGATATCGCAGCCGGTACGCCGGGCGGACTGGGCAACTACGACGACTTCCGCTGGCAGGCCTCCGGTTTTGCCGGAAAATTTAACAAAAAGCGTCAGCTCAGCCTGGTGGCCAACGTCAACAATACCAACTCGCGCGGCGCCACCGACCAGGCCGGCGCCATGATGCGCGCCCTGGGCGGCAACAGCAACTCGGACAACGGTATCAATGTGGTCTACATGGGCGGTTTCAACGGTGCCTGGAGCTTGCTGGACAACAAGATGGACCTCGGTACCAGTTATGTAGCCAATCTGGTGGACCACGCCTCTCGCAGCAAGAGTAACCGCATCTCCTACCTGACCGACCACGACCTGGTCTACGACAACTCCTCCTATTCGGACGAGCGCACCGTAGGCCATACCTTCGCTACGCGACTGGACCACAAGTTTTCCGAACAGACACAGATTCTCTTTGAACCCCAGCTGACCATCGGCTACGGCCGTTTCTCCAACGGGCGCGACTATACCACCGATTCCCGCTACGACGATGTCCTCTCCAAGACCAACGAGGGCAACTCGCTCAACAGCGGCAACAACCGGAATCTCTCCACCAGCGGGCGGTTCCTCTTCAAGCAGCGGCTCGGCCTTCCCGGCCGGACCATCACCTTCAACGGTCGCTACTCCTACAGCCACAATGAAACCGACGGTGCCAATCAGTCCCTTACCCGCACCTTCCTGGATGCAGCGGGGGAGACCTGGCGCGATTCGGTGATCGACCAGACCTATAACCGCCAGGCCAACAGCGTGAGCCTGCGCGGCAACCTATCTTATACCGAGCCGCTCGGCGGCGGATTCTATGCGGAGGCAAACTATTCGATTGGCTGGAGCAAGAATACCTCGGTCAAGGAGACCTTTGCCGACGGCATCCGGAGTGATCTCTACTCCAACAACATCAGCAACATGCACATCAACCAACGCTTCGGCGGCAACCTCAAGTACCAGCACAAGCAGTTCCGCGTGCAGGGCGGCGTCAGCATCGATCCCACCCACACGGAGAACTCCACCACCAAGGCGGGCCAGCATGTGGAGTATACCAACAACGTCGTCAACTGGGCGCCGACCTTCTCCATGTCGTGGAACAAGCAGCGCAACGAGAGCGTACGTATTTTCTATTCCGGTTCTTCGAGCCAGCCTACCACCTCGCAGCTGATGCCGGTGCCCGATTTGAGCAACCCGACGAACATCTCCTTCGGTAATCCCAACCTGAAGCCCTATTTCTCGCACAGCATGCGGGCGGAGTATCGCAAGACCAACCGCAAGACCTTCTCCTCCTACAATGTCCGGCTCACGGGGGGCATTACCCAGGATCCCATTGTGAGCGCTGTCTGGTACGATGCGGGCGGCGTGCAGTATTCCATTCCGGTCAACGGTGCGCCTTCGTGGAACCTGCGGCTCAACTCCACGGTGAATACCCCCATTGGCAAAAGCAAGTTCTCCGTGAACAGCACCTTCTCCGGCTCCCTGCGCGAGAGCGGCTCCTATGTGGGCAGTACGGTCAAGACCGACCAGTTCTACAAGGACGCTGCGCTCGATTACGATAAATTCTACGAGCTATACGGCGACATCGACGCCTCCTCCGATTTCCTCCGGAACGCCACCCGCACCGCTTCAATCTCCGAGAACCTGCGGCTGACCTGGCGCGCGGACGATCTGGAACTGCGCATCGGCGGCAGCACCCGGCTCAACAAATCGTGGTACACCATTACCGAAACGCGTCCCGTCACCTGGAACAACGGCCTCAGCGCCTCCTTTACCTGGCGGCACCGTGAATCGGGCTGGGGCTGCAACTCCACCTTCCGCTACCGCTGGTATGCCGGCTATACCACCGACCGCGATCCGGAATACCTCTGGAATGCGGAAGTCAACAAGACCTTCGCCAAAAAGTTCACCTTCTCCGTGATAGCCCGCGATATCCTGGGGCAGGAGAAGGCCATGAGCGTATCCGACAGCTCCAACCAGCACCGCGAGACGGTTTCCAACACGTTGGGACGCTATGTGATCGCTTCGCTCTCCTGGCGATTCGGCCAGCGGCAGCGTGGCGGACGTGGCGGCGGCCGCGGCGGCTATGGCGGTGGCTATGGCGGCGGCCGTCCCTCTGCTTCGGACGGTATCGGGGCGGAGTGATTTGGTTTTTTGCTTTTTTTTTTCAAACTTTGCAGAATAAAACCCGATTTATTCTTACTTACGCTATATGAAACTTTTCTACGAAAACCCGCAAGTGGAAGTCGCGCAGATGTTTGAAGAGAACGTAATCTGCGGCAGCGGTTCCGGTTCTGGTTCAACGGAAGACTTCGGCAAAGGCTCCGGCGTCGGAGGTGGTATTTTCGATGCACTCAAACCTTTTTAACTCAGGAGGATTTACTATGAAGAAGATTTTCATTCTTTCCATGATGGCAGCTTTCGTGCTTGCCTCCTGCGGTCCAAAGGAAGAGTTTGGCCTTTCTCCCCAGCCTACGAAGAGCAATCAGATTGTCAAGGCGTTCATTGACGAATCCGCTACTCGCGTAAATATGGTCGACGCCGGTGATGTTTATCATCTCAATTGGGAAGTCGGTGATGAGATTTCCGTGACGGATAACATCAGCAAGATTATCCATAGGGCAGTTACCGGTGGTTCCACCGTTGCAGATTTTGAGTGGGCAGATCCGGAGGGCGATACCGTCAACCGTACCAAAATGACGTTTTGGGCATACTATCCGGTCAATATCAACAACAGGAAGTTGCCTGCAACACAGAACTATGTGGAAGGCGCCCTGGATCGCGTTCCCATGCGAGGCACGGCAAAGGTTGACACGACCGCTGCGAACTGGAATGAGAGCCCGCTGGAGTTCTCCTTCAAGAATCTCTGCGGCGCCATCTGCCTGAATCTGACCACGACGCAGGCTGATGTAAAGGTTATCAGCATCGTCCTTCATGCAAGTGCCGGACTGAGCGGCGCCTTCGATGTGGATACGGCCGTCGCGACAGCCGGCCGCGCCATGCCTACGAGCAGTTCCGCCCCGGTCAGCCTGAAGTGTCCTGAAGTGCCGATCGGAACCACGCCGACGCCTTTCTTTATCTCGGTTCCCGACAACGAGTACTCATCCTTCTCGATCACGGTGATCGCTTCGGACGGCCGTACGCAGACGCGTAATCTCAAGAGTGGTGAGACTCTTACCATCCACCGTTCCGAACTGATACCGATCGATCTCGCCTTCGATGATTTCCAGGCTCCGGCAGTCGGTGAAACGGCAACCTTCATGAGAGGTACGGACTTCAACGCTTCCGTCAAGGGTTTGGTCAATCCGGACGTCGCCAACTACAACGATGACGACACCACCTTCACCAAGATGGTATTCGTGACGGAGAGCAACCTGATTTCCCCTGTCAATGTCGCAGACGCTTCTTCCGAATCCCCGATTTACGTTTCCTACGACGAGGCTACGGCGACTGTAACCGTTTCCACGCCCGCCAAGCAGTTTATCCTTCCTGCGAACTCCGCGTTCTTCTTCCACCGTATGAAGGCGCTTGTAGAGATAGAAGGCTGGGATGACTTCGATATGTCCCAAGTTGAATCGTTGAGCTACTTCTTCGGCCACAGCGCCCTTTCCGAAATCAAGGTTCCGGCATGGGATTTCAGCAGCCTGATCAATACCCGCTACATGTTCTACAACGCCAAGAGCGAAACGATTGATGTCTCCTCGATGGACTTCTCTCAGGATACTTCGATGTATTACATGTTCTCCGACTGCAGCAACATGACCGAGGTCATCTTCCCGGATGAGGTGGATTGCACGGAGTTGCAGACGATGTCCGGCCTGTTCCGCAGATGCGCGTCAATCGAATTCATCGATATGAGTTCATTCGTCAATACGGAGAATCTCTTGAAATTCAGTTATGTGTTTGCGAATTGCCCGAATTTGACTAAGGTCAATCTGGACCTGGACCTCTCGGGATGTACGACAGCAACCTATGTGTTTGCCGGAACCTTCGGAACGCCTGAAGGAAAGACAGTCGTAGAGGTCACCAGTCCGGGTACCTCCTATCTCGACTTCTCCGATTTCAACCTTCGCGGTTTGACGACATTGGCTTCCTTCTTCCGTGACAGTCAGTTCAGCACGCTTGATCTGAACTGGTTGGATGTTTCGGAAGTACTCAACTTCAACTACTGCTTTGACCGTTGCAACAATCTCCAGACGCTGGATATCACCGACTGGACCCTGCATGATTCGATTGTCAAGGGTAAGATGGGTTATATGTTTGTCCACTGCCCGAACCTCGGCATTCTGCGATTGGGTCCCGGTTTCGAGCGTCCTACCGACTGTACGCCTGAAGCATTCTTCGGCTCGACCACCAATGCTATCGGCAAAACCCATGATGGTTACCTCACGGGTAGCGCTGCCGGTTCGCTGCAGATCTACTGCACGCAGGAAGCCGCAGACTGGCTTTCCCAGACGAACCTGCGTTTCCTGCCTTCCGCCCATTATGATTATGAGGTGCCTGTGACATTCCTCAATTATCAGACGGGTGAACCGATGAGCGTTACCTGGAAGCAATAATCAACACTTATCACTCAATAAGTGCGGGCCCTTGTGGCCCGCATTTTTTTTGACGAAACTGCATGAAAATCTATGTAGATTGGCGAATAATCGTTATTTTTGCGAAAATATACACTAATTGGCCTAAAACCTTATGAAAACTAGTCGCTACGGACAATTCGGAATGGGTTTCGCCAGACGTCTGACGTCATTGCTGTTGCTCGTGTTTTGTATCACGGGCAATCTCTTTGCCCAGACCAACCGCGTGACCATTACCGGTACTGTCAAAGATGAAGCGGGACAGCCTTTCCCGTTCGTCGATGTGTTTGTCACGGGAACGACGCTCGGTACCATTACGGACGCCTACGGTAAATACTCCCTGACGTTCGGTGGTGGTGAGAGTCTGACCTTCAGTTTCCTCGGTTATCAAACCAGAGTGGTTTCCATCGGCAAGAAAACGGTGATTGACGTCACCTTGAATCCGGAATCCACCACCCTTGAAGAGACTGTGGTCGTCGCGTTCGGCGAACAGAAGAAATCGGCGATGTCATCGGCTGTCTCCACCGTGAAGGCGGATGAGATTGTCAAATCCCCGGTGTCAAACATTTCCAATGCGGTAGCCGGCCGTATCCCTGGCCTCGTCTCCATGCAGGGAAGCGGTCAGCCCGGTGCCGACGAATCCACCCTGTACATTCGTGGTGCCGGTACCTGGAACGATGCTGAGCCGCTCTATGTGATTGACGGTGTGGAGCGTAACCAGGCCCAGTTCCTTCGTATGGACCCGAGCGAGATTGAATCGTTCTCCATCCTGAAGGACGCAGCTGCAACCGCCGTGTACGGTTCGAAGGCTGCAAACGGTGTCGTCCTGGTCACCACAAAGCGTGGAGAGGAAGGACGCCCCGTGGTACACTTCAACACCTCTTTGACGCTCAACAAGCCGACCCGTTATCCGAATTATCTTGATTCATACGAGAGCCTTCTCCTTTACAACGAGGCGCTTCAGAACGACGGCAAGGATCCCCTCTACACTGAGGAGGAGTTGATGCATTACAAGTTGCAGGATGATCCTTACCGATATCCGAATACCGACTGGTATGCCGTGATGATGAAGCCTTTTTCCGCACAGACCAACGAGTCGCTCAGCGTCCGTGGCGGTACCAAGAGTGTGAAATACTTCATCTCCGGTACCTACATGTACCAGGACGGCCAGCTGAAGACCTCGCAGGGACGCGTTTATAACCCGCGTTTCGGTTATCGCCGCTACACGGTTCGCTCCAATGTGGACGTGTTGCTTACCAAGGCCTTCACATTTTCGATTGATATCAGCGGCGGTTTTACCGACAAGAGCCAGCCCGTCAGCAATACGGAGATATTCACCAATATGAACCGTATCCCTTCGTGGGTGATGCCGGCGACCAATCCGGACGGATCTTACGCAGGAACGACCGACTTCCCGGCTGCCAACCCGCTCTATATGCTCAATACTAAAGGAAGCTATCGGACGAGAAACAATACGGTGAACGCTTCGGTTCGCCTGTCGTACGACTTCAGCCAGTGGGTCAAGGGCTTGAAACTCTCCATTCGCGCCGCCCACGACAGTAACTTCGGCAACTACGGCCAGTGGACCGAGACGCAGTCCACTTACCAGTTGATTTCCGAACCGGGACGTGAAGACCGTTACCAGTGGTTCAACGAACCGGCCTTCTTCTCCACTTCGTCCGGTTCGTCTTCCTCGACCCGCAAGGTCTATGGCGAAGCGAATCTGGGCTGGAAACGCCAGTTCCAGGCGCATGACTTGAGCGCACAGTTGATTGCCAACCTTTCCGATTATCGTTCCGGAACTTCGATTCCGTACAAGTCGGTCAGTTTCATCGGCCGTTTCAATTATGCTTATTCGAACCTCTATTTCCTGGAGGTGAACGGAGCCTTCCGCGGTTCCGAGAACTTCGCTCCGGGGCGCCGTTTCGGTTTTTTCCCGTCGGTTTCCGCCGGCTGGAATATGCACAACCAGCAGTTTGTCAAGGACAACGCCCGTTGGATCAAGCAGTTGAAGCTTCGTGGCTCCTTCGGTCTCACGGGTAGCGATTATGCGAATACCCGTTTTATCTTCAAGGAAGGTAAATGGACTACCGCTGCCGGTAACTATGCAAGGTTCGGCGCCAACGACGGCTCGTCACTCGGTTATACAAACGAGCCGGAGATTGCCAATCCGCTGGCAACGTGGGAGACTGCCCGCCAGACCAATATAGGAGCGGACCTGGTTCTCTCCCTCAACAAGAACTCCATCAGCCTCTCTGTTGACCGTTTCCTGGAGCACAGATCAGGCATCCTGATGAGTCCGAACTCCGTACCGGGTATCATCGGTATCGGTTTTGCTGACATGAACATCGGTAAGACCAAAAAGGGAGGATGGGAATTCGATGCCGGAATCAGCCGCAAGTTTAACAAGAACTTCGATGCGTACCTGAAAGGCAACTTCACCTATGTCCACAATGAGGTCATTTACAAGGATGAACCCGATACGACCCTTCCCTGGCAGAAAGAAGAGGGGAACCGTATCGGCCAGAACTTCGGATATGTGGTGATCGGTTACTTCAAGGATCAGCAGGATATCGACAACTCCCCGGTTCAGAGAGTCGGTTCCACGCCGATTCCCGGTGACTTCAAGTACCTTGATTATAACAGTGACGGCGTCATTAACGAATATGACAAGGTCGCAATCGGATATTCCAAGATTCCTGTAATCATCTACGGATTCTCCGCGGGCCTCTCTTATAAGAATTTTGCCCTTGATATCCAGTTCCAGGGTGCTGCGCACAGCAGCGTGTTCATTTCGAACTACCTGATGTATGAGTTCTACAACCGCGGCCGTGTCCAGGATATCCACCTGGGCCGCTGGACGCCGGAAACCGCCGATACGGCAACCTATCCGGTTCTCCATGTCGGTGCAACCAGTCAGAATCATGTTCGCAACTCCTTCTTCCTCAAGGAGAACGCTTATCTTCGTCTGAAAAATGTCGAAGTATCCTACAACCTGAAGTTCGCGAAGACCGCGGCACTCAAGAGTGTCCGGTTCCATGTAAGTGGTGTCAACCTCGCGACCTGGGACAAGATCGGCGTAGTGGACCCGGAGACTCCGACCGGATCCACCGGTGCGGTCTATCCCCAGACGATGGGTATTAGTTTCGGTGCCAATCTTACATTCTAGGAGGACACAGATATGAAAAAGACAGCAAAAATCATTCTTGTTGCAACGGTCGTCCTCTCGGGCGCACTCGCCTTTACTTCGTGCGACTTCCTTGAGCAGGCGCCGAACAACGAACAGACGAAAGAGTATATTTTCTTGGATTACGTCCGTTCCCAGCGGTTCGTCGACATGCTCTACTACAATATGCCGAATACCTGGGTGAAAGACGGTAAATTCTCCACCTCTTCCACCACCCGTTACGGCATGATGGAATCGGCAACGGACATGGCAGAGTATTCCGCTACCTATGGCGTTCCCAATACCACATTCAATGTAGGCGACTGGCGCGCAACGGAAGCGACTGAAGAACTCTCCAATGTCTGGTACACCTGCTACAAGCAGATTCGCAGGGCTTGGATGTTTCTTGAGAACTGCGACCTTCCGGGCTCGTTCGTCAATGAACCCGTCGGCCGCAAGCCGATGATGAAAGGTGAATGCCACTTTATGCTCGCATTCAACTATTTCGAGTTGCTCAAGCGCTATGGCGGCGTTCCCCTCGTCAAAAAGGTTTATACCTTGGAAGATGACTATAAGATTCCTCGTTCCACATTTGACGAGACGGCCGCGTTTATCATGGACGAACTTGTTCTTGCCGAATCCCTGTTACCGGATGAGTGGACGAGTGAAGACTTCGGCCGCGCCACCAAGGCCTGGTGCAAGGCGCTCCGCAGCCGCGTCCTGCTTTATATGGCAAGCCCGCTCAACAACCCCACGAACGATGTAGAGCGTTGGAAAGCGGCTGCTGCCGCAGCCAAGGAGTGCATAGAATACTGTGAAAACAACGGTTACCACGCACTCTCGACCGACTGGCAGAACATCTTCCTCCGTGACTATCCGCAGGATAACAAGGAGGTGATCATCTTCAGCCGTATAAGCACCTATACCCATACTTTTATCAGCAAACTGATTAACTATGAGCAGGCAACGCCAGGCGATGGTTTTTGGGGCTATGGGAGCAACGGTCCTACGCAGAATTTCGTGGACCGCTTCCCGGTCATTACCTTCGATGGCGGCGGCAACGCTATCGGAACGGTTGACTTCGACTGGAACAATGCAGATCACGTAACCCACATCTACCAGAACCGTGACCCGCGTTTCTACTATACGGTGCTCTACAATGACCGTATGTGGATTACCCGTAAGCTTGAAACATGGCACGACGGAGCGACCTACGGCAAGGATATGGATCCGAAAAACCACCTCTTTACGAAGACCGGTTACTATCTTCGCAAGTTCTGGGGCCGTGAGTGCAAGAACAAGAACAATCCGGGTTCCTGCCGTGTGTTCGGTTATTTCCTCCGGTTTACGGAGCTTTACTTCAATTACGCGGAGGCGATGAACGAGGCTTATGGACCGGATTCGGACGGCGGAACGGGAGGCATGACCGCTATTGAGGCCATCAATAAAACCCGTGCCCGTCTCAAATGCCCGGCCAGCGGATCAATTTCTGCTTCCGCTTCGGACCCGTTCTACTATGTCAAGGTGGAACGCGATGAGAATCCGGACTTCCCCGTACTTCCTTCCGGACTTCCGGGCCTGCCTTCGGGTATGAGCAAAGATCAGGCACGTGCCAAGATCCAGAACGAACGTATCATTGAATTCGCTTTCGAGGACCAGTATTTCTATGACATTCTTCGCTGGAAACGCGGTGAAGAGTTGATTGGCGGTACCGTATACGGAGTCGATATCATCAAATCCGGCGAATCCTTCTCCTACAGTAAGATGAAGGTCGAGGACCGTGAATTCAATCCACGTTACATGTATCGCTATCCGATCCCTCAGGATGAAGTCTACAACCTTGGAATCGCTCAAAACGAAGGATGGTAAAAGGAGGCACTATGAAACACATATATAAATATATTGCAATCATGCTCGCCCTGGTGCTTTGCGCACCGCTTGCATCGGCACAGGGCAAGAAGGCCAAGGAACATCCGGTAACCATTTCCGGTAACGTGGTCAACGAAAAAGGCCTTCCGATGATGGGTGTACGGATTACGGTCCAGGACTCCTTCATCGACACCGAATCGGACGAGTACGGTGACTTCACCATCACCGTTCCGAGCATCGGCGCCGTGCTGGTATTCAACACCGATTATTACTACGAATTGCAGCAGACGGTTACTTCCGCCGACGGTTTCTACCGTATCGTGCTGAAGGAAGCGCCTGCCGGGCAGGGTACATACGATGTCGTGCACATGCCTTACCGCGACACCAAGAAGCGCGACCTGAACGCTTCCATTTTTACCGTAGGCTCCGAGGAACTCGACAAGAGCAAGGTCACTTCGCTCGGTAACGCCCTCTCCGGACGCGTGCTGGGTATGACTTCCCGCCAGTATGCCGGCCAGCCCGGTTCGGACGAGGCAACCTACCGAATCCGCGGTGTGCGTACGCTCTTCGGCGGCAACACCAACGGTGTTGACTGTTATGGCGTGGCGACCCCGCTGATCGTGGTGGACGGCTTTGAACGTTCATTCGACGACCTGGATGCCAATGAGATTGAATCGTTCAGCGTCCTCAAGGATGCGGCTGCAACTGCAATCTACGGTATCCGCGGTGCCAATGGCGTGATTCTCGTCACCACCAAACGCGGCTTTACCAACAAGCGTACCATCGAGGTGAAGTATAACGAAGGCGTCCTGACGCCGACGGACTGCTTCCCTGATTATGTGGATGCGTACACCTATGCCACCTGGTACAATGAAGCGCTCGTCAACGACGGAAAGTCTCCGATTTATACGGAAGAGGATTTGAACCATTACCGTCTGGGTGACTCACCTAAAACGCACCCGAACGTCGATTTCTACAAAGAGGTCTTCAACAAGTTCGCTTCGCAGCGCAAGGCGTCCATCACGATGAGCGGCGGTAACCAGATTGCCCGCTATTTCGTGCTGATGGGCTATACCTCGCAGGATGGTCTCTACAAATATCAGAATTTCAATCCGGAATTCCCGACCAAAACCAACTTTTCCAAGGTTAATATCCGATCCAACCTGGATATCAGCCTTTCCAAGTGGCTCACGGTTTCCACGACCATCAGCGGCCGTATTATGGAGCAGAAGTATCCATACTACAACACGAGTGATTACTCGGCATTTTCCTACGAAATCCTGAACGAGTGCCACAATCCGGCAAACGCCTACCCGCTCTATTTCTACGGTATCGATCCCGACATCAAGCAGGAAGTTTTCATGTTGGGCGGTAATTCCATTTACCAGAAGAACCCGTTGGCCCTGCTGGCTTTCCGCGGCTATAATGAACGTACATACCGTTATTACCAGATTACCGGTCGTGCAAAGGCTGACCTCAGTGAGTTCGTAATTCCGGGCCTTACCGTCGAATTTGCAGGCCACCTGGACGGTTACAACTCCTATCGTGTCTACAAGAACCGTTCTTACCGGGTATGGAGCTACTCCCAGAATGCACTGGGTGACGACGTTTACACAAGCTACGGTACCGAGACCTCGCTCTCATCGTCGGGCGCCTATGGAACGACCCGTTATTACGGAATGGATGCGGAGATTAAATATAGCCGCATTCTCGGCGACCACGCAATCAATGCGATGGGTACCTGGAACCGCCGTCTGGAGGTACTGGCCAGCAACAACAAGTCGAACTACCGCATGGAGAACTTTGCTTTCTGGGGTAGTTACGGATACAAGAACAAGTACTTCCTGGATTTGACCACCTGTCTCTCCGGCAGTGAAAAGTTCTACCAGACCAACCGTCCGCGGTCCTTCTTCCCGGCGCTTGGCCTCTCCTGGGTCGTTTCCGGAGAAAATTTCATGAAAGAGGTGAAGTTTGTGGATTATCTCAAGCTTCGTGCTTCCGCCGGTATCTCAGGCAACAATGAATACTCCTTTACCGATATCAACGGTGACGACGAACGCTACCCTGCGCGTGAGCGCTGGTGGATCAGCGGTACCTCGAGCGGTTACCTCCACTTCGGTACGGCGGCTACAGCCATGACGTTGGCATACGAAGGCCGTATGGCCAACCCTGCTGCCGTCGTGGAGAAAGCCGCAATGTTCAATGTCGCCCTTGAGGGTTCCCTCTTCAATCATCAGCTTGACTTCGACGTTGAGGGCTGGTTCGAGCGTCGTTACGATGCCTACACAGCCGCTATCGGTACCTATCCGAAGGTGCTCGGCGTGCTGGATGCCCGTATGCCGATTACCAACAACGGTATCGTTCACAGTGCCGGTGTCGAGTTGATGCTCAACTGGCATAGGCAGGTGGGCAAGTTCAAATACTCCATCATGGGCCAGGTATCTTACAATGACAACAAGATCATAGAAATGGGTGAGCCTTACCGTGAGTTCGACAATCTCTGGCAGACGGGCAACCGTACCCGTATGGACTATGGTCTCATATTCCTCGGCTTTTTCGAGGATCAGGCGGATATTGACAACAGCCCCGTCCAGAACCTGGGTACGTATGGTATCGGAGATATGAAATATGCGGATGTCAACAAGGATGGAATTGTCGATACCAATGACTTCGTGCCGATTGGAAACGGCAGGGATCCCCGTCTCTCGGCCGGTTTGAACATCAACCTCGACTACAATGGCTGGGGTATCGATTTCCTTCTGCAGGGAACGGCTCTCCAGACCAATTTCCTTTCGATGGACTCGATGCGTGCCTTCTATGACGACGGTACGGCACAAGAGTGGATGGCAGGACGCGTACAGGTCAATCCTGACGGTACCAGCAATGCGGCTACCGCAACCTATCCCAAGTTCTCCGTCGCAACCTACCATGAGAACAACTACCGCGCCTCCAGCTTCTGGATGGTTGACGCTTCGTACCTCCGCATCAAGAATATCGCACTCAGCTACACTTTCCCTAAAAAGTGGCTCACCAAGGTTGCGGTTGACAATGTGAAGGTTTATCTCAACGCTTACAACCCGGTCACTTTCTCCCATACGGCCAAGTACCACATTGACCCGGAAGACTGGCTGGCCGGTTCCCAGCGATATCCTCAAACGAAACTGTACAGTATAGGCATCGATTTAACGTTCTAAGCGTATGAAAAAGTATATCAAAGCATTTATCATTGCCGTCGCATTCCTTTCGCTTTCCTCGTGTGAACGCGAATTCATTGCACCGTGGCCTCCGGATGCAGCTCGTACTTCCGAGGATATCTGGGGCTACTATAAGTACGCCAAGGGCGTGCTGGACGACATTTATGCCCGCTATATCTTCTGTCCGCACATGAACGAGGTATACGGTACCTATGGCATGATGGCCTGTGCGACCGATGAGGCGGAGCACTCGATGGATAAGGCCAAGGTTCAAACCTTTACCAATGGTAACTGGAACGCGACTTCGTCGCCGACCGTTTATTATGGAGGTGCGCAGGTTACGCGTAATGCGCGTCACCCTTGGGTTAACGACTACCTGATTATCCGAAAGGCAAATACTTTCCTCGCGAGTGTGGATACCTCTATCCTGATCGATGACCTGAACGACCCGACGCGTCGCTATGACCGTACCTGGGCCAAAGGCCAGGCTTATTTCTGGCGCGCCTATGCAGAGTTCGACATGTTCCGCCGTTATGGCCGCTATGTCATCTCCACGAAGGTGGAAGAGGTGGCTGATCCGGAACTGTTCCGCGACCGCAATACCCTTGAAGAGTGCTATAATCAGATTATCAAGGATTGCGACTCGGCTATCGATTCCCTTCCGCTTCTCTGGGACGAGGATAACTGGGGCCGTATCAATCGTACGGCGGCACAGGCGCTCAAATCCCGTGCGATGCTCTATTATGCCAGCCCGCTCTATCAAGGGGATTGGGATACCTGGGGCAATCTCCCCGGTACGGTAGGTGAGGTGAAGCGTTGGGTGGATGCGGCTGATGCAGCCCGCAACGCCATCAACGATAACGACTTTTACCAGCTTACGCCGATTTCCGCGGGTGGAACCGCCCCGACCAAGTCCAAGCCGGGCACTAATTCCGCTTCGGGCTCCTATAATTACATTATTTCCATGACAGATGGTCTGGACAATCACGCGCAGATCTGGACCGGTGAGCGGACCACGACCGCTTCCACTTTTTGGGAGCGCTATAATCTGCCTGCCGGTATCGAGGGTTTCAACGGTTATACCAATCCTACCCAGGAGATGGTAGATGCGTTTGAAGTCGTGACCGGACCCGCCAACAATCGCACGGCAGAAGCTTTCGATTGGAACAATCCGACGCACGCCGCCAATCCTTATGCCAACCGGGATCCGCGTTTCTACGCATCGATCCTCTACAACGGCTATTTCTGGGGAAATAGCGGAACGAAAGGTTACTATATCGATACCTATGAGGGCGGTGTCCATCGCGACGTCAAACTTCCGAACAGTACGAAGACCGGCTATTATCACCGGAAATTCCTGTCGGAGGCCTGGTATGCTTACAAGACGGGTAGTTATACTACCCAGAAGCGTGCCCGCCACGAATTCCGCTTTGCTGAATTGGTGCTGAACTATGCTGAAGCGCTGAATGAAGCTTACGGTCCGGAAGAAGAGGATCCGAACGGAATGCTCCGTTCCCTCTCTGAAGAAGAGGAGGAGGGCGGAATTTGCACGGCAAAGGATGCAATCAATGCTATCCGCACCCGCGTCGGCATGCCGGAACTCCGTCCGGAACAGTATGCATCGCAAGCTGCCATGCGTGAAACCATTCACCACGAGCGGCAGATTGAGCTGTGCTTCGAAGGCCATCGCTTCTACGATGTCCGTCGCTGGAAAGAGGGAGAGAAATTCGGACAGCCGATTCATGGCATCAAGATTACCCCCACGGGCTTCGGCTCCGACAGCCGTCCGACCGGTTATACTTATGAAGTGGTCAAGGTTGAAGACCGCGTTTGGGAAGATAAGATGTACTGGTGGCCGATTCCATACTCGGAGGTTGTCAAGTATAAGAAATCTGGCAGTTTTACGCAAAATCCCGGTTGGGAATGATATAACATTTGATTGAACCATTATGAAAGCAACCAAACTTTTCTTCTCCGCCCTGGCCGCTGTGTTAGTGTTGGGCGCCTGCACGAAGAATATCTGGATTGACAATAGCACGCCGATGGCTTACTTCCCGGTTTATGGCTATTCCCAAAGTACGCTTTGGGATGTCCAGGGAGGCACCTATACCATTCCTTTCGGTATCAATATCGGTGGTCTCCGCCCTGACAACCGTCAGGAAGAAATCACTGTGAGTTTTGCAGTCAATACGGCGATTGTCGATGCTTACAATGCTGATATTACGCAGCAGTATTCGGGTGAAGTGCTTGCCTTGCCGGCAAACTGCTATTCAATTTCCGGTAATACCGCTACGGTAAAATCCGACGAAGTTTCCACAAGCATTCCTGTCGTATTCGACCTGGCGGCTATCAAGGCTGCCGGCCTGGATCCTGCAAAGCGATATGTCGTTCCGCTTGAACTTACCGGGACTTCGAAGTACGCTCTTCACGATAACGCTGAAATGACCCGGGCTATGCTGGGTTTCAAGATTGACGAACCGGTCTTCTATTTCTATGCCAACCGTGCCGGCGTGGCGCTCACTTCCCGCAAGCTGGTGTCAGGGTCGTCTGATGTCATTGACCGCTACCTCATTGCTGGTACAGGTATCCCTTCAGGCGAGTACACGGTCTCCGTGGCGTATGATCCGACGGCCTTCGCCAATCCGCCGAAGTCTATCGTGCTTCCCGACGGGTGCCTGATTACTCCTGAAGACGCTTTCCGTATCAAGAACCCGACGGTCACCTATACCGGTGAGAACAACCGGCCGGAAATAGAGATTGAGTACGATCCGTCAAAGCTGGAGTTCCTCAAGGTCTACTGCTTGCCGATCACCATCACCTCTTCTTCCGCATACGCGCCCGTTTCCGACTCGACGAAATCGATATTCATCAAGATGGAAAAGAAGAACGCCTATGAGAAGAACTATTCCAGCCTGATGTCCATTACCTCCGATTCCACCAGCCGTACGGCAGCCTATGCGCCAAACGGCGGAAAGGATCCGACAAGCTATACCGAGGATATTATTGATATGCAGATGGCAACCAACGCGACGATTGCCGGCGCAGGTATGACGGGGACTTCCTCCACGTACAATTATACCTATATGCGTGTCAAGGTTATCCCGACCAATGACAAATCACATTATAACGTTGAATTCCTCCGCGTTGAAGAAACGGCTAACAACAAACACAAGATGTCTCCTGAGACGCTGGAAGCCGATCCTGAGAGCGAGAGCTATTACGACTGGTCCAAGGAGCAGTTCGTCTTGAATTATCGCTGGAGACAGCAGGTCAAGAAGAAAGTCGTCAATCCGGCAACCGGCAAGACGCAAACCGTAACAGTGGAAGAGGGACCGTGGATTCACGTTTCTGAGATCTTGCAGGCTAAATAGGTGTTGAAACCAACGATACGTTATGCAGGACAAGTGGTGAATTATTGTTTTGTATTTCTTTTCAAGGGGAATCCGTTCATCGGGTTCCCCTCGTTGTTTCAGCGTGAGTTTTTTTTCTGTAATTTTGTCATCAAACAAACATGGTCTTTCTACCTATGAAACGATTCTTTCTTTCCATTCTCGTTTTGGCGATGGTCTTCCCGATGCTGCGCGCAGAGGACAAAGTGATTCGAAAGGTGCTCGAAATGGGCAAATCGGACAACCGCGTGATGGAACACGTGGACATCCTCGCCAATGTGATCGGCGGACGTCCGGTCGGCTCTCACAATCTGGAAGATGCCGAGCGCTGGGCCATCGAAACCTTCAAGGCCATGGGCCTCGAGGTGATGGTGCAGGAGGTGGGGGAGGCCCCCATCGGATTCAGCCGCGGTCCGTGGAGCGGTAAGATGCTCGCGGCAGATGGAATGAACCTGCACTTCGGGACCCCGTCCTATACGGCCGGAACTCATGGCGCCCAGAAGGGAATCGCCGTGCTGGAGCCCAAATCCACTCGGGAGTTCGAGCGGATGAAAGGGATTCTGAAAGGGGCCTGGGTGCTGCTCGACAGCCCTTCCACCGGCCGCGTGATTGACTGGTCGCCGGCCGCCGATTCGGCCCGCGCCGTCAAGATTGCGCAGAACGATTCCATCGAACAGTTGAACAACGAGATCCGTCAGTACAACTACACGCATCAGGACAAGAAAGAGCTCCACAAGCTCAAGAAAGACGATGCGCTCTTCTACCGTCAGATGGTCGAGGCGGGCGTGGCGGGTTTCATCCAGTCGTCCGATCTGCCGATCACCTGCCTGAGCGACCGGGCCAACTATAAGAAACTCACCTGGGAAACGCTTCCCAAGGTCTGCGACATCAAGTTGGATGAGCATCAGTTCGCCATCATCAAAAAGAAGTTGCAGGAGTTCCAGGAGGTGATTCTGGAGTTTGATATCCGCAACCACTTCTTTCTGGGCCCTGTCAAGTACCACAACGTGATCGGCGTGCTCAAGGGCAGCAAGTATCCTAAGGAGTATGTGATGATGGGCGGTCACCTAGATTCGTACGACATTGCGACGGGTGCCGTGGATTGCGGAAACGGTTCGGCCGTAGCCATCGAGGCGGCGCGTCTGCTGACGGCGGCCGGCGCGAAACCCAACCGTACGATGCTCTTCTGCCTCTGGACAGGCGAGGAGTACGGCCTGTTGGGCAGCAGCTACTTCGTGGAGAACAAGACGGTTCCTATCGATAAGATTTCCAACTACTTCAATCGCGATGGAGGCCCGACAGCCGCTACATCCATCACGGTTCCGCCGGCCATGTACGACGACTTTGTGAAGGTCTCCGAGCCCATCAAGGACTACACTCCGGGCATTCCCTTCGCGGTGAACAAACGCGAAGGAAATCCGCGTCCGATTCCCAAACGCGGCGGCGGTTCCGACCACGCCCCGTTCCAGATGGCCGGTGGCGCGGCGCTGTCACTCAACTGCACCGATCCCCTCGGCTACAACTTCATCTACAACGATATCTGGCATACGGAGAACGACATCTACAACAAGGTGATTCCCATCTACATGGAACATTCCGCTGTCGTGACGGCCGTCATCGCCTACGGTATCGCCAACCTGGACCACCTGCTCTCGAAGGAAGGTCTTTGGGCAGACTAAGATTCCATTGATTCCGTCCGGGCGTGCCAGGTGGTCCATTTGCTGGACCACCTGGCGCATTTTACCCCCGAAAGTGTAGCAGGTGGTCCACCGTTTGGACCACCTGACACACCCCCCGTTGTCCGTTCGGACAACTTTTTTCAAAAATATATCGCAGAATAAAGATTTTTTATACCTTTGCAGTCCCAAAACACTGAGGTATGGTGTAATGGCAGCACAAGAGATTCTGGTCCTCTTAGTGGCGGTTCGAATCCGTCTACCTCA
>JAFSWO010000006.1 GCA_017450165.1 Bacteroidales bacterium
GGGCCGCGGGAACTCCGCTCGTCCGCTTCCGCGGTACTCGCTCCGGCCCTTCCCAACGCCTACGGCGTCATTTGCCGGCGGAAAGCAAGCTTTCCTCCCGTCGAATAACTTGTATTCGCCGGGCCCCTTCCCCTTCCCGTGTCCGGGGATGGACACGTCCCGCTACCCCAACCGCCGTCCGCCCCCTCCGCCTCGCCGCCGCGCGTTTCGCTTCTCCGCTGCCCGTTTCGCCAAAACCGTGCAGGCTCACCCGCGTTCCAGGCCCCTCCAGGGCACATCCCCCTGCACGACTTTGGCGAAAAAATAGTTAGTTAGAGATCCGGTCATCACCTGACCGATGCTTCGGGGATTGTTCGAGAGAGCAGTCCCCTTCGCATTAATAAAAAGAGGGAAGCGGCGAACCGTTTCCCTCTCGTATTGCCCTTCTACATTTGCTCTCGCGATTAGGGCGTGGGCGTAACATACCCATATCCATAAGAAAGGTTTTCGTGATCAGCATCATGCGTATGGGTTACAGCCGGGTCTAATTGCTGGACGTTTGATCGCCCTTCACTACCGTTCAAATTATTGTGTATTGAACTAAAGAAGCCTCCGGTAAAGGTAAAACTTGAAAGACCCGCTTCGGCCGAGGTTGCCGAAAGGGCATTATTGCCCGTGGTTGCATAATAATACCCCCCTTCTATAGCAATTTTCGCATTCTTATTGTTTGAAAACACCGCCCTATACTCACTATAAATACTGTTCGCATCGCCGGCGAGTGTTGCATCAGCCGAGCCCGTGGCAAATAATCCGTAGTGTTTTGATGTGATTGTTGACGCTGTAATAGACATTGCTCCGCCCTTGGTATAAATCGCAGTACTATTCTCAGATATAACTGTAACACTATCAAGGCTAACAGTACCATCCGTGTGATAAATTGTTCTAACAGAATATCTATCACTCCCTTGTGCACACGAAGATGTAATTGTGCAATCGGATATCTCAACAATCGCGGTATCAACTGTGACTGAAATTACATTGTTTTTCGTACTAGAGATTATACCGCCGGCCTCAGAACTAGTTATCACAAGATGGTTCGTAGAGGAGAGCAGCGATGCTGCCGTTGTAGCCATCTTGTGTCCTTTAAGATCTAATGTTACCGTATGCGCTGGGTTACTTAATGAAACGGCAGCAACATTATTAAGATCCGTTCTCATCTCTACTGTAACATCTGAATTGACAGTATTGGCATGACGCGCAGCGCAAGAAAATGAAGCGTGATTGTAGTTATACGACGGTATTTTTGTGTAGTAGTACCTGTTATAGTTACCAACTTTGTACGGATAGGTTGCTTTTGTTGCAGCATCGCCATTCAGCGTATTTGAACGAGCTGATTTCCCGTCAACTGTATAGGCACGACTATTATTTACAGGACGATCGGTATATGCCTCTGCGACATAGCATTTCGCAGAATTAGAGATGGTGAACAACTCACCTTCGTTTTCGCGGAGGTAATAACCACCTGTAATAGCCACTAGTGTATTATTCCCATTAGTTGATCCATTACTTGTGACAACTGCTGTTTCTTTTGCTTTAAATACGCCATTAGTTATCGTAACTGTGTTATAGTTGTATACACAGAAGTTCTTACAATCAAATTCGCCCCCACTTATCGTTAAATCCGCTGAACCGCAAACATAAACGCCTCTATAATTACTAGACATTACGCGGCCACCGGTGATAGTTGCTTTTGAAGATGTAGAGAGGTATAATGAGTATTTCTCATTAGACGCCGGGCCAATAATACTACCACCGCATAATGATACTTCCGATGATTTGTCACCGACAATGTCAGCAACATATACCGTAGCGTTGTTACTTTCACCAACGATTTTGCCTTGAGCGTCATAATTATCCGAAGAAGAATCCTCGATTCGAAGGGTTCGTCCATTTCGTACTGATACAGTGTACCCACTAGCGGGTCCTGTTATCGTTTTCCCATTTAGGTCGAATACCACATCTCCTGTGCCAGAGGAATTCAGCTCTAGAGTAGCAGCAGCAGAGCAATCCTTAAGTAATGTAACTTTTACTTTCTCTGTGGCCACATTGGCTGCCGCCCAGGCCTCACCAATTGTTGAATAAGTCGTAGTACCAACGGCTGCTACGCGCTCGTCAAGTATCTTGGACATGTAATAATAGTTGCCAGCTTCAAGAAGGGTAGGCGGAAGTGCTGTTACGTTTGCATATGTTTTCGTGTCTGATGAAGCATCAAGTATAAGATTAGCTGAAGTGGTCGGCAATGATGCAAAATACACACCTGCCTTACATTTCTGACACCCGCCGTCGTCAGCAGTGACCCAAGATCCTGTCGCTTTTATTCTTGATGTAGTTGTGCTCGGCGTAAGCTTCAATTCACCTCCAACGACAGCTATGGATCCACTTGTGACGACTCCTACGAGCTCCATTGAGGTAATCGTTGCCGCTTCCGGAAGTTGGAATGCCTTTACGCCAACGATGGCGACTTGACTGCGGAACGTAAAATCGATTCCACCGGCCGTGATATCAGCAGTAGCACACATCAAAACAGGGGACGATGTGCTCAACACACCAGTTTGCGAGGAAAGGTCCACAGCTAGTGTTTGATCAGCGCCAGATCCATCAAGGTCAGTTACTTCTTTTCCAGGGTAATAGATTGCATAAGCTTTAGTTGCAGTTCCAGAATCATAATCTCCGACAAGGGCCATTGTTGCTTCACCCGTTCCGGGATCGACGGATGCCACTTTGTAGGTAAACGTGTTGCCTTGATCATCAAAACCAAAAATGCTGTCATTTTCTTTCCACTTCGGAGCGATTGTATTTTCTGTGTTATCGACCGTATATTCAACTCGAGTGGCATTGGGATCCTCTATAGTAGCCGTGACTTTAAACTCTGGCATGAGACCATTATCTGGTGTAATGGTTTCACGTTCGCAGGCGGCAACACACAAGAGAAGTACCGCCATTGCAAATAATGAAGTTATCTTTCTCATTACTTAAACTCTCCTTGTTAACTAGTTCATAAAGCCAAAGAATGCTCCCTCCATATCGCCAGGATCGCACTCAGGTACATCTATCGGATATCCGCGATATTTGCTTAAACCTTGGCAATAATTGCTTTCGAGGGAAATCCGGAAGCTTTTGGCTACCGGAGCTGAGTAAGTCATTTTCGTTTTCATCGCTTTATAGTTATTAGTTTGTTTTGGTCTAGAAAAGAAAAGGCGCACCACCCTTACGGGCGATACGCCAATAATTAACTCATTGATTTATAGTTCCTTCTACCCCCCCCCATCAGGTTTTTCCCTTGGCCGACTATGGCCTGAAAACTACGCTGAAAACTATAGGGAAGGTCTTCCATCTAGGTTCATTTAGGTTCACAACCCTGCGAAGATATAAAAATACCTTAGGAAACGCAAAAAATTACGACCTAATGCAATACCACACGCCCTTTAAAAGATAAAAAAAGAGGGAAGCGGCGAACCGTTTCCCTCTCAAGAATCCTATTCCCAGCCAGATCTCTACTCTACGAGTATCTTCTGGACGAGTGTTTGGGTTTCGCCGCCAATGGTTACGACGGCTTTGATGGTGTGCTCACCTGCGACGGTCAGCTTTCGACTGGCCTGTTTACTGGCGTCATCCAGCTCAACGGCAGCACCGTCAAAAGACCAAGCCACTGTCATTTCGGACCGCGTAGCCCGCGTATTGATGATTTCAAAGTCGAAGTAATCGCCCACGGAGTAATGTCCACCGTCATTCACAGCAATAAAAGGAGTATCAAATAGCGGAATATTGTTATTGTAGGCATTTCCCCTGCCTACAATCGGAACGAAATTACCTGCCGAATTCTTATAGCAGACCATCAGTTTATCTCCAAGGCGCGGTGATGTTCGGTTTTTAAGATTACACGGCCAGGAAGAAATTTCATATGTATATCCCGACGACAGCGTTGAAGAACGAGCGTCTTTTGAACTGACATCCATAGCTACACCGGCATAATCGAACACATATACTTTGGTTGTGCAAGAAACGGCCTTTCCCCCTCTGTTATATATCCTTGCATAGACATTGAAATCGTTGGTTGGATTGGCCAGATCAGGCGCGCTGACCAAATGAAAACCATCACCGTAGAATCCAATGCTATACAATTCCTGACCACTGGCGTTGGGTTGAATACCTGTCAGAATCGTCTGGCTATATCGATAGTCGCTGCCCGAAGCATCCTGAGCGGACGTTTTGAAATAAGTAAGGGCAAAATACCCGTTCTGGGAACCACCCCATCCCCAGTTAATCCGGATGTTATCTTCCGAATCATACCCTTCGGCAATGAATTCGTGTCCACCGTCGCCATTACTTTTCCGGCCCGCGATAATAACCGGACGATTCGCGTCCAGCTCTGACTTGAAAAGCTCCAGCCACGCAGATTGGTTACATTCTCCGCGGCTGTATATCCGCATGGACGGATCGTAGTCAAAATGCTCAAGAAGAGCTCGGTGAATCTTCCGCTGAAAGGAGCCGGAACTTTTGGTGCCATATTCCATTTCTACGGCCAAACCGATATGGAACATCAATTTGGCCACCGCCTCTTTCTGGGTAGAGTTCCAGCCACTTGGCGAATCAAGGGGCATATTTGCCCAGTCATAGCCATCCATATCTGCATCCAGATCAACGGTCGGTGCAACCGGAGAAGGTTTGATGTCGGAGGAATCGATATAGGAAGCATATCCTCCAACCGTTCCGGTTCCCTTCGCCGGATGCCGGTAATAACGCATAACAATAGCTGTAGCCGTAGCCACGCATCCGGTCTTGGTCCTGGTTCCTTCCGAGTAACTCACTACGCCATCGGAAATGCGCGGGCAATTCTGGTTATAAGGAGAGCCTTGATTCCATGTGGCCAAACCTAATTCTTTGACAGGGGTGGGAGTCCTGCGGATGCGGCCTTCAAGAAGGTCAGACCACTCCTTGAGGGAGGCGTCGGAGGGGGTGAGCTGGCGTGCGCGCGCCCAGTTGATTTGGTTCGCATATTCGTCGAACCACGCGGCGGTGCTTTCTGCCATGTCATTCGGGTCGAAGAGGCCTTTGTCGGACCATGCCAGGATAGCGCGGCCGGAGTCCTCACCGGAGATTACGACCCAACCGCCGTTGGGGTTGTTGAAGACGTAGAACGGCGGGGCATAAGGAGCACGGGTGCCGTTGCCGCCCGTCCATACCAGGAAGGGCTTGACTGCACTGCGGGTTGCAACTCCTTTGTTAAAAAAGGCAGCCGCAGCATCCGTGGCCTTGTTTTCCGACACCGTGTCCGCAAATGAAGGAATGGCTAGAGCCAATCCAAGCAGTATAATGATAATTTTCTTCATGGCTTAGTCCTCCTTTAATAAAACAAAACCTTGCGTGCCGTCGGTCTTTTCCACCCAATACTTGGTTCCTTCGTGCTTGACCACATGCCACTGAGTGGAAGAAGATACCGCGCCAGATGATCCGTGGATGGTGTAGAGCGTCGCGGAGAAGTCTGAATTGGCCTCCAACGCCGCGGAACTGGCCGTAAAACGGCTGAGCTTGCCGTTGCTGAGGCCCTGCACCGTGAAGCTGTAATTGCCGGACGAGGTCTTATAGGAATACTGGTCGGCATATTCAGAAAGAACGTGGACTGCGGAATAATCTGCAGCAGAAAGGCTGTAAAGGCCCAACTCGTTGACCTGCTCAGACCAACCTCCGTTGAGCGTAATGCTCATTTTGGATGAACCGCACAGGGCATCGATATCCATCGCAATCTCGTAGAGCGCGCCGCGCTCAAAGGCTTCACCCGCCGTAGCAGAGGTGGTTGCCGCAATATGCTTGTCAGTTGTAACGGTGAGCGTTAATTGCGCACCGGACGGAATATCCGGATTGATGAACATCCAGCCCTCCACCGGGGAGCCGGCGGTCAGGGTCGGGGTACCCGCAAAGGTGAGCGTCACGATGTCAGAGGCTCCCGCTCCGAATACCGGTGCATTGCCCGCCGCGGTAATGTCCAGCGCATAGTCGCCCGCCAGGTTCTTACCATCGACCTGCAGCGAAACGCTCTGCAGCGCATCGCCAGCCAATGTCGCGTTCGGAGTGATGACAAAATGCAGCAGAGTCATCTTCTGCGTAAAAGAGAAGGTATAACCAGAAGCCTGGTCACCACCGTCCTTGATACCCACCTTTACATCGTACTGCATGTCCGGATTGCTCCCTGTCTGTTCCTGTGTCGCGGAGAGGTTAAGAGACACGGCCGTCGGATCTGTGCCGGCGGTCGAAGAATAGGGATAGTAGGCATACAACGGCGTGCCGGAAATGGTTCCTTGGAAGGCCACCGTGCCAGCGCCTTTCTCATTCAGCGTAAACTCCGCATTATTCGTGGATGCCGAGAAAACGCCAATCTCATCGTTCAGCACCCAGTAGACATTGTAATCGTCCCCGTCTTTCTGCAGCATTGTGCGCGTCAGGCCCGTCGAGAGCGGAGCAAGGATGGTCACCGAATCTCCTTCAGCCCCGGCACCGGGCCGAGGCTGAAGTTGTTCGACTGTATTGGAGTTCCGGCATCCTGCCACCAGCAGAATCAGCGCGGAAGCAATCAGTACTCTTTTCATATTTAGAAGCTTACGCCACCGGTTCTAGCTGCTCCGTAGGAAGCGACAGGTGACGATGTAGATGCTTGGGCTTCGGCTTCGCCGGGATCTTTGGCAGCTACACCGTATGTGAAAGACAAGGTACCCTTGACAGAATGGGTGTATTCGCCCGCCAATCCCGTTTTTCTCTCAAACCCATCGGCATATGTTGGCTTATATGTGGTCCCACTTGATGTAAACTCCGGATTACAATTGTAAAAACCGCCGCTTAGAGTGAACTTTGATAAATCAGCCAAATTCCCTGCTCGAATACTCCTCTGTCCGCCCCAGAAATAACCACCTTCTATTGATACGCTTCCTGTTCCTGATGCCAAGTACATGGGCGGGCGAGTCCCCTTGCTGCTATTTGAGTATAAACACCCTGAATGAATGATTGTAGATCCATAATAATTGCAAACCGCAACATAATCATAGTCTGCTGCATCTTCACTCGTTCCCGCGCTAATTTCTGAATCAGTGACTTCAAGCGTTCCATTAAGATTAGAAACGGCTGTCATTTTCCCTGTGGTGTAAATAATAGCATTATTAATAGAAAGAGTTGAGCTCGTTTTTGTCGAACCACTATCACTGTTGTATTGATAAACAACAGCAGGATTATAATAATAAGAGCCGGTTCCCGTATAAGTACTCGTGATTTTGCAGTTAGAAATGGTTACATTCGATTCGGTTCCTACTAAGTAAAGGACATATGTTGACGACGAGGTTATTGTGCCGCCTTTAGCCACAGAGTTATCTGTTATAATCAATGTGCCCTGTGTTTGGATAAGCTTCGACACGGATGTGGATAGTGTATGATTATTCAAATCCAACGTTATGGAATGCTCTGCGTTGGTTAATGCTACGGATCCTGTTTCTGAGCAATTATTCAAAAGCGTAATAATGATATCACTCACAGCTAATGAAGAATGGCGGCTCGCAGACGCTAAGTCTTTATGATAATAGTCTACGCCGCTCACTGTTACCTTGTAATAACGGCTGTACTTAACATCTACGGTGAATGGGTATTCTTCCTTTGTGGCATCTTCGGCGTTCAGTTTATTGCGACCATTATAATACGTTCCATTATCCGGTGCCGTTCTTGTCATTGAGCCTATTATCGGCCTATCAAAGTAGCCTCCAGATACGTAAACTTTGCCAGAAGATACTGTAAACAAATCCCCTTGGGAGTATCTCATAGAAAACAAGCCGCCTGTAATAGTGACAGTTCCATTATATGCTCTTACTGCAGCGCCACCACTATCTGTACGCGTAGAGGAGAAGGTACCGCCCGAGATCTCTGCCGTACTACTTGACTCTGTATTAAAAAGAGGGAACCTCTTAGCGGTAAATACTCCTCCGGTCACAGTCAATGCGCCCGTATTATAAAAAGCATAAGCATTACTTACTACAGAATTCGTTGATTCAACAGTTCCAGCATTTATGGCTGTTGTTCCACTTGAACGAATGGCGCGATAATCAGAGGTAATTGTTCCGTTGTTCACGGTGAGTGTTCCTTCGTTGTAGATTACATAACTATTAGAAGCCGTGGCACCGACATTCTTTAATGTACCCACGTTATTTACAATCAGTTCTCGATCCGCCCCAATTGAGATACCATCGTTAGAAGAAATAGTGGTTAGAGTCTTGTTGTTCAAATCTAGTGTCACCGCCCCGGAACCGGTATTGTTTAAAGCCAATTGCGCTGCCGCCGAACAATTAGCCAGCAGCGTCACCGTCACGTCTGAGGTTGCAGCATTAGCTGCAGCCCAAGCTGCATCGATGCTATCATATTTTACACCATCGACGTCGGCAACAGCATCGAGAATCTTGGACATACGGTAGTAGTATCCTGCGTTCAAGGTTGTCTCGGGAATTGACGCCAGATTTACATATTTGTCGTTGGTAGCTACAGCATGGAGCTCAAGATTAGCACCAGTTGTAGGAAGAACGGCAAAATAGACAGGGTTGTCATAAACACCGGACGCGTCGGTAGTCCAAGTACCGTCGGCCGTAATCGGTGCGGGAGAGCCCGAAGGAACCAGCTGAAGTTTTGAGTCAACTAGCTGGAAAGTACCCGATGCAACCGCACCGTTGAGAACCAGATGATCAACGTTGGTTGCCGCATCCACAGGATTGATCTTGAATTTCTTAAGGCCGACAACTGCTATCTGGTTCTCGAATACGAGGTTGATATTGCTCCCTTCGACAGTTGCAGTGGCACACATCAGGAAGGGCTGGCTCATATCCAAACCTCCATTCTGTGACTCGATGCTGACCACAAGCTTTTTGTCAGAAATAGCGGTCTTTTCATAGCCAGGCGCATAGATTGCATAAACTTTACGGCCATTCACAGCGGCATATCCGCCAGCGTTCATGGTAGCCCTTCTGTCGGTAATCGATTCTACAGTAAACTCAAAGGTATCACCCTCTTCGTCAAAACCGATAACTTTGTCTCCTACCGACCATTCAGGGCGGAGAGTTTCTCCGTTATCTGTAAGCGCAACGCGAGATGCATCAGGTTCAGCTATCGTTGCGGTTATGGTAAGAGATTCTTTTGCCGTGTCAATGGAATTCTGGCAAGAGTAAGCGCACAAAACAAGCGCCAAAAGTGAAAATATGTATACTAACTTTTTCATAATCCAAGCCTTTTAAGAAGAGAAGTCATCATTAATGATTCCACCATTCAAATAATCCGGAAGGGGACTTCCCTGACACACCCGGTACTCCATCGAAATCTTGAATTCTTTCAGAGTTGGCTTTTGGTAGCAACTCTTTTCACCAATTGTTTCTTGTTTCATAATGATATTGTTGATTACGTTTGTTTCCGATTAAAAAGAAAAGGCGAACCGTCCTTACGGACGATACGCCATCTGTCTAACTTCTTGATTTATAATTACTTCTACCCCCCCCCCATTTGGTGTTCTGCCCTATTGGCTATCGAGCAGAGGGAATACAGAGAGGAGAGCGTGTGATTCATTCAGCCGTTCAATTTGGTTCAAAATCTCGCAAAAGTATGTAAAAAACCGTAAAAAAACAAGAGGCGCCCGGAATTGGATACCTCTTATGTGTAGTTTTAGGGGGCTGGGGCTAAAGAATCATCGTCAGCCGGCGGGCGATGGATTGGATGCCGGTGGTGATGCGGCGCTGCATATCCGGGCGCGGGTGGCGCTGGCCATTGGCATAGTGGCTAAGCTGCTGCTCCGCGATACCCGTCTCGCGCAGAAGTTGCTCGGCACCCAGTCTACGTAGATATCGATCTACTCTTCGTAAGCGAGAAATAAGACGTGGCGGCGGAGCGGAAGGGGCGGACGGCGCTGGGGCGGAGGGACGTGTCCATCCCCGGACACGGGAAGGGGAAGGGGCCCGGCGAATACAAGTTATTTGGCGGGAGGAAAGCTTGCTTTCCGACGGCAAATGACGCAGGAGGCGCTGGGAAGGGCCGGAGCGAGGACCGCGGCAGCGGGCGAGCGGAGTTCCCGAGGGCCCAGCGGCCGCCGCCCCGAAGCGAAGCCGAAGCGGCGCCGGGCCAGAGGCGGAACGAAGCAGGAAGTTGTCGGGAGGGGCTATTTCGCCAAAACGGTGCAGGGACACCCGCGTTCTAAGGGGCTACAGGGCATATCGGCATGCACGACAGCCCGAAATCGGCCACCCGTGCAGGACGACCCGCGTTCTAAGCGGCTGTAGGGCACATCGGCCTGCACGGGTTTGGCGAAAGGCGGCAACGGCGGGAAAAGCGCCGCCCCGGAGCGAAGCCGAAGCGACGCCGGGGCGGGACGGATCGCCAAAGTGGCGGAGGGGGACCTGTGTTCTAAGGGGCTGTAGGGCACATCAGGCTCCGCGAGGGGCCGATATCGGGCTGTCGCGGAGGGCGACCCGCGTTCTGGGCGGCTCAAGCGGCTATCGGCCTCCGCGACTTTGGCGAAGGGGTGCTGCGGCGGGGCGGAGACATACGGAACCCGCCCCGGAGCACCGCCAGCGGGAAACTGGGGCGACGCCGGGGCGGGGTCGATGTGCGGGGAGCCGCGACGCCGGGGGCGGGAGCCGGGCGGGCGAGGCGCGAGGGCCGGCGTCGGGGCGTCGGGGCTACTGGACGTTAATTACCTGATACAGGGTCTGGGGGTTGTTGCCGAACTTGGCGGTGACGCGGAGGGTGTGCTTGCCGGCGGAGGGGAGCTCGACGTAGGTAATGTCGGCGTCCAACTTCTTATCGTCCAGGTACCAGGCACGCGAAGAGGCGGGCTTGGAGGTGTTGATGATCCGCAGGTCCAGCACGTCGCCCGCTTTGTAGACGACGGTCGGGTCAATCCAGATGGCCGGATAGTCGAAGGCCGGGATGGCGTCCACCGCGTAGACGGTGTAGTAGGGCTCCAAGCGGGCTACATGCCATTCGGACTGGTTCTGGCCCTTGTAGCAGACCGCCAACTGGTCGCCGAGCACCGGTTCGTTGGTGATGTAGGCCGAGATGGTGCCTCCGATTCCGTACTGCGACTCAAGCTCCAGGTTTTCCGTATCAAAGATCTGTTTGATGTTCCCCTTCCAGTCCAAGACGCCCAGCGCGACCTGGCCCACGAAGGTACCTTCGCCATAGTTGCACAGATTGTTCACGCTCACCGTGACCGTCTTACCCTTGGTAAAGGAGCCGCTGGAGAGTGTGATGCCGCCTTTGTAGCTGTTGTCAACGTAGTAGAGCAGGCGCTCCACGGGCTTTCCGCCGGCATTCTTCTTCAGGCCGAAAACTGCGCTGATATTGAACCGGAAATCATAGTCCTTGTCCAGCATGAAGGAGCTGATCTTGAAATAGCCGTTGTCCGTTCCGGTCCAGCCCCAGTTGACATAGAAGAAATCTTCCGTAGCGTAACCGTCCACCACAAACTCGTGGCCGCCGCCGTCGCCGTCACCGCCATAGATGACAGGCAGGCCTGCGTCGATATCGTTCCGGATCAGATCACACCACTCTTTGTTCGAAAACTCCTCACGGTAAGCCAGATAGGCAGAGGAGTCGTAATCCATATAGTGGATCACCGCCGTCGGGATGCTCTCCGCGTACGCACCGGTTCCCGTCGGGTTATAGCTGGACTCGAGCATTACGCCCACGTCGTGCATCAGCGTAGCGATGGCCGTAGCCTCTTCCGTGGTGTAGCTTCCCTTGTAGGAGGTCTTCATCTTGGACCAGTCGTAAGAGGTCGACAGGTTATGGCCGGTGATGGTCTGGGTGTTGTTTTTATCGGTGGTATAGGAATAGTCGGGCAGCAGGTCGCCCTTGGTGGTCAAGGGCCACTTGTGGTAGAACATCACCTCGCAGAGCGCGGTGCAGACGCAACCCGTCACGGAGCGGTCTCCATCCACGTTCGGACAGAGGTTGTTGAAGGGCGAACCCTGGCCCCAGGAGGGGGTCGCGATGCGCTTCACGACGGAATAGCTGCGGATGCCTTCGCGGGCGGCACGCTCCCAGAGAGCGGCGCCGGAAGAACGCTGCTGTTCGCCGGTATTGCGCAGATAGTTGATCTGGGCGGTGTAGCTGTCGAACCAGTGGCGGATGTTCTCCGGCATCCCTTCCGTCTGGAAAGAACCGGTCTCGGAGAAGCCGAGGATCGGAACGGCGGAATCTTCGCCGGAGATGATCACGAATCCGCCGCCTTCACGGTTGAAGACGTAGAAAGCGGGAGCGGAAGCGGCGCGGGTCAGGCCGTCGGTGCCGTCCCAGACGAGATCCACCTTGGCCGCGGAGCGGGTGGTGGTAAAGAAGGAGGAGGCCAGCGTGCGGGCCTTGTCGGGGGTCACATTGCCTGCCATCGCAAGAACGGCAGCAAATAACAATATAAAGGTAAAGGCTGTTCTTTTCATGGCAGATTATCTAGGGAGAATATAACCGAGATGGTTGGCCTCATCGATGAACCAACCCATGCTTGAGGTGACGGCGATGCAGCGCACCTGGCTCGTGGAGGCAGGCACGTGCGAGAGGCCTATGTTGTCGCTCTTGAGGCTGACAAGCGATCCAGGAACCGGACTCTTGGGGGTGGAGACCACCAGCAGATATCCGCCCTGGAAGCTCAGGAGCCGGTAATAGGAATAACTGCCGGAGACGTAGACCGCATACTGGTCCATGTTCTCCCGGTAGGTGATGATCGGGGTGATATTGTCGATGTCCGAGACATTGTATACGCCCGGAAGCGTGAGGTCCGGGAAATCGCCGGCCGAGACGGGTTCGGCGCCCGGAATGCGGGCCTTTTCAGCCTTCACCAGGGCATCGATATCCAGCGGGAACTCCATCATCGCACCGGCGGCCAGTGTCTTGTCGGCCTTCAGGTCGATATAGACTTCACCGCGGCTCGTGCCGAGCGTGATGTGGATCGAATCCCCTTCCGCGATGGCGGGATTGAGGAAGAACGGGATGGAAACCGAAGTGCCAGAGGCCATCTCCGGGGAATCCGAGAGGGTGATGACCACCGAGTCGGACGATGCGCTGAAGGCCAGCGGCGCGTCCATGTCGGTCAGGTCCAGCTTGAACTTGCCGGAAAGCTCGCGCTGCGGAACCTTGAGTTTCAGGCTCACCAGGTTCGCCCCCACCAGGTAGGTATTGGGCTTGACGGTAAAGTGCAGCAGCGCCGACTTCTGGACCATCGTCATGGTGTAGCCCTTTTTGGGGGTGCCTTCGGCGTTGGTGGAGACCATGAAGTCGTAGCGCATGTCTACCTCGCCGCTCGCGATGGTGCGAAGCGAGGGCATCGACAGCGTTGCGGCCGTGGCATCATTGCCGGCCGATGTGCTGTAGGGATAATAGGCGGACTCGATATTGCCGGCAATCGTGCCCTCAAAGAGACCGGAGGCCTGGCCATCCGATTCGTTGAGAAGGCCGAAACAGTAGTTCGCGGCCGATTTGCCGCTCACGCCGAGGCAGTCGCCTGTTTGCCATTTGACAGAAAGGAGGTTGTCGCCCATCGTCGTACGGGTAGGCGTCAACTCCGATATGCGAGCCGTCACCGACACAAGCCGGGTGGATCCGCCGCTGAGGCCCATTCCTTCACAGCCGCTGATGACCAGCGCCGTGAGCAATAGAACAGGCAGGAAGAGTTTCTTCATAGAATATTCTAACGATCTTTTGTTACTTGGAAGCTATCCACTTGTCAATCGCCTCGTCCAGCGATGTGTCCGTGCGCAGCGTGATCACGCGGCCGGAACCGGGATAGTAATACTTGACGACAATTTCCGACTCGAGCAGCGGCAGGATTTCGTCTTTCTTCAGACGGAGCATCTCGCGCTTGCCGATCTGGACCTTGGCCTTGAGGGCCTCGATTTCCGTCTTGAACTGCTCGTAAAGGCCATCCTGACGGGCAGCCTGGGTCAGGTTGTCCAGCACGGCCTCCGCAGCGCTGCGCGCATCGAATTCCTTGTCGGCGGCGTATTCGACGAATGCGTCATATTCCGCGTCGGAAAGGTGGAAATCTGCGGCAGGGGCAATCTGCGGATGGGTCTTGTAGTACTCCAGCGCATAGTCGCCGAGACAGCCCGAATAGACCAGGGCGATCACCGGACGGCTATAGTACGACGACTTGGTCTCGATGTCGGGGGTGATGCCGCCGCCGTCATAGACGGTGCGGCCGTTTTTGGTTTTGAAGGCCTTGCGCAGCGAATCGGGCACGAATCCTACACTGCCGTCCTCGTTGCGGTGGCTGTAATCGATGGCCTGTACGCAGCGGCCCGACGGGATGTAATACTTGCCCGTCGTAATCTTCACATTGCCGTTGTAAGGCGTGGGCACCACGGACTGAATGAGTCCCTTACCGAAGGTGCGTTTGCCTGCAATCGTGCCGCGGTCCAGATCCTGCATGGCGCCGCTGAAGATCTCCGATGCGGAGGCGGAAGAGCTGTTGACCATCACCAGCAGCGGAATCTCGGTATCGAGCGGTTCTTCCGCGGTGCGGTACTCCTGGTTCATCTTGGGGTCGCGCCCCTTGGAGGAGACCACAAGGGTGCCCTTGGGCACGAAGAGCGCCGCCATCTTGACCGCTTCGTCCATCACGCCGCCGCCGTTGTCGCGCAGATCGATCACCAGCCGCTTGGCTCCCTGGGCCTTGAGCGATTCCAGCGTCCTGCGCAGCTCCACGTTCATCTTCTCGGTGAAGCCGCTGATGTAGACATAGCCGATGTCCCCGCGCAGCAAGCCTGCATACTCGATGCTGGAAACGTGGATCCGCTCGCGGCGCAGCACGACATCCACCGTGTCGCGGGTGCGGCCCTTGAAGACCTTGAATTTGACGTCCGTACCGGGTTGGCCTTTCATCCGGTCGGTGGCTTTGTCGGAGGTTTCACCGACGACCGTCTTGCCGTCGATCTCCCAGATCTCGTCGCCCGGCTCCAGTCCGCACTTGACGGCCGGAGAGTTCGCATACGGCTCGTAGATAATCACCGGGCCGTCCGTCCGCTTGCGGATCAGCGCGCCGCAGCCGCCATAGTTGCCCGTGGTCATCATGGCAAAGCTGTCGGTGGCATCTTCGGGGATATAAACCGTGTAGGGGTCGAGCGTAGCCAGCATGGCATCCACGCCGGCGGTGATCATCTTGGTGTAGTCGATGGTATCCACATAAGAGCGCGCAAGGCTCTTGAGGATAGAGTATTCGATGTCCAGACCACGGCCCAGGTTAAAGGTGGAGCTCTGGGCTGCCGCCGGAACGGTCAATGTCATCATGAGCGCCGTAAGTGCGGCAAATAATGCTTTATTCATTCGTACAAAGGTAGATAATTCTCGGAAATGTCCTACCTTTGGGCAAAATCCGCGCCAAGTCGTATGGAAATTCTTTTCGCCTCCGCCAACCGGAACAAACTTTTCGAGGCCCGGAAGATCTTCGGACCCGATTTTACCCTCCTGCTGCCCGCCGACCTTGGGTTCACGGGCGATATCCCCGAGACGCACGACACCCTGGCCGGGAACTCCGCCCAGAAGGCGCAGTTCGTCTGGGATCTCTTCGGAAAGCCCTGTTTTTCAGACGATACGGGGCTGGAGGTGGATGCGCTGGGCGGCGCGCCAGGAGTCTATTCGGCCCGCTACGCCGGGGAACCCTTCAACGCGGCGCGGAACATCGAGAAGCTGCTGCGCGAGCTGGGCGACACCCCGTACGAGGCCCGCACGGCCCGGTTCCGGTGCGTGGTGAGCTATATCGACCCGACCGGCACCCTGACGCAGTTCGAGGGGCGCTGCGAGGGGCACATCAACTTCGCCCCCACCCGCTCGGACGCCTTCGGCTACGACCCGGTCTTTATCCCTGAAGGACTGGACGTTACGATGGCGGAGATCCCCGTGGAAGTCAAGAACGGCCTGTCGCACCGCGGCAAGGCGATGGACCAGCTGGTATGTCACTTGAAACAAAATCTCGCGCGATAGTTCTGCACACCACGCGGCAGGGCGATTCCTCCCTGGTAATCCACGTCCTCGACGAGATTGCCGGGCGGCAGAGTCTCTTCCTGCGGGGCGTGGGTAAAGGTCGGCGCACCTCTGCCGCCGCGGCCTTCCATCCGCTGGCCGTGCTGGAGGTCGTCACGGAGGCAACTCCGCGCAGCTCGCTGCTCTATCTGCGTGAGTTTGAGCCCGTTCTCTCGCTTCCGGGACTGCGCACCGATATCCGCCGGAGCGCGGTGGCACAGTTTGTCTGCGAGGTGCTCTGGCGCACGCTCCGCACGGGCGACGGCGACCCGGAGCTCTTTACCTGGCTGGTGGAGTGTGTCGCGGCGCTGGAGACGCTTCCAGGAGAGGCGGCGGGTGGCCCGGGCGAGCCTGGCGTGGCTGGCGTGGCGAACTTCGCCCTCTGGTGGCTGGTGGGCTACTGCGCGCGGATGGGGTTCCGGCCGGAAGACAACTGGACGGCCGACGAGGCGGCGGTTTTCAATATCGTCTCCGCGCGGTTCGGACCCGCCTTCGAGGGGCAAGAGGAGGCGCTTTTCTCCCGCGAGGAGTCGCTGCTGCTGCACCGACTGCTGACGCTGCCCTTCGACGAGGCCATGGCGCTGCCTCTCTCCGCCGCCCGCCGGGGCGCCTTCTCCCGCCGGATGCTCGCCTACCTCTCCCACCATCTGGGCCAGTCGCTCGAGATCCGCTCGCTGGACGTGCTGCACGCAGTGTTTGCCGATTAAAGGCTAGCGAGCAGGGCCTGGCAGGCGGAGAGGATGTCGCGGTAGGCGGCTTCGAAGTCGCCGGTGTACCAGGGGTCGGCCACGTCGCGGGACTCGCCGGCCCAGGACATCATCAGCGACACCTTGCCGGCGGGATCGTCCGGAATGATGCGCCGCAGCAGCCGCATATTCGAGGCGTCCATACAGATAATCCGGTCGAACCGGTCATAGTCCGCACGCGTCACCTGCCGCGCGCCGCGGGAGAGGTCGAACGGCACGCCATGCCGCGCCAGACACCGCTGCGCCGGCGGATAGAGCGGATTGCCGATCTCCTCGCGCGACACTGCCGCCGATTCCACCGTCACCGCCCCCGCGGGCAACGCGCCCGAGATCTCGCGCTCCCGCACCAACTGCCGCATGATGAACTCCGCCATCGGACTGCGACAAATGTTCCCGTGGCAGAGAAAAAGGATTTTCATGGATTATTATCCCAGAGCCAACACAATGGCCGGATCGATATGCAGCCGGGAAGAGATTGTCCGTGCCTGCTCAAAAGTCGGATTGGCCTTCCCGCTGAGGATTGCACTGAGGCGAGGAGCGGTCATTCCAAGCTTCTCCGCCATTTCTTTTTGGCTCCAATTATTCTCGGCAAGCCGCTCGCTCATCGTTTCCGAAAGCGAAGGTGCCGTTATAGGGAACATCTCCTTCTCGTATTCCTCAACCAGCTGGGTAAGAATATCCAACTCCTGAAGACGGGGATCGTACGGAGAGGTGTCTTCGTCCGTGGCAAAAAAAATCTCATCAATCCTTGCCATCATGGCTTTGTATTGCTGTTCGTTTTTAATCAGTGCCATAGTGTCTCCTCCTATATGATTGATGCTTTTATTCTGTTGTATTCTTCATGGGTTCCGACAAAGCGGATATACACCAATTTTGGCATAAATTTCACTGCTGCCACCAGCCGATAAGAGTTTCCTTTGATATTGAAAACATACCGTTGGTTTTTCACGTAATCCACAGAGTTGAAGTCCCTCCGCATATCTGCCAACGAATGCCAGTCGGCTCTTTCCGTCTTCACATACCACTCTCGCAAAGCGATTTCGCTGTCTGGATGCTTCTCCCAGAACTCGCGCAGTGTGGATATGGCGATTACTCTCATACCGCAAAGGTATGAATTACATAAATAATAACAAAATTATTTATTCGATAATCACCCCATTGTTGGTAGCCATTCCGCCGGAATAGAAATATTATCGATCGTCATCGCCTCTGCAAAGAGCGGGGCGATCTCTTCGTCCGTAAAGCCGGCGATGCCGCAGCCGACCCGCGTCAGGAGAAACTGTTTCTCCGGATGCGCTTTGGCATAGGCGATAAACTCATCGGCATACGGCTTGATGGTCTCCACCGGCCCCTGCATCGTGGGGATGGCATAGCACTGTCCCTGCGGGCCCACACCATTCCCCCACTCCGCCCCGAACTTCTCATAGGCAATCCGCGCCGCCCCACCACCATGCATTCCCGCCAGGTTGCTGCCGAAAACAAAGATTTCGTTGGCAGCCAGGTGGGTGACGAAAGGAGGGGTGAGGTTCTTGTCAGTGGAGTTCATCTTTTAGGCCTTGATTTCTTTCTTGAAGTACGCGGCAATCTTGTCGAAACTGCCACTTGTTTCTCCGCCACCTAATCCACCATTTATGGCTTCATAGCGGCCGTTAACAGACATGCGGATGGGAGTTACGGACACTAATTCCCAGCCTTCTGCGCCCAACTCATTGAAGACTTTGGACATCTTTTCAGTGGGGGCGAACTCGACGATTTTGTACTTGTAGGTTGACATGGGCTTTTGTTATTAAATGGATTGCCAGGGCCTCTGGCCGCGAAGCGCGGAGACTGTTGCGCGGAAATCGCTGTTTACCAGATTCTCGTTTTCCGAAAGATTGAGCGGCGGATTAAACCTTGCGATTAACTCGCTCTCAAGTGCTTTGGGCGCGTCATTTGGCAGAAAATGAAAGATTAGATTTTCCTTCATCCAACTCCGAAGGCCCCGCTCGTCATCCGGGCTGAACCGCACGTGCCCATTGTTCGGTGTCTTTTTATCTCTGGGTATGAGCGTATAACCAAAGAGGCAACCCAGCGTCAGGCGAAGCGTGGAAGAACCCGCGTGACTCCCGATATGATTTTTCCAGATACGGCGATACAGGCTGCTTTCAGTAATGCCCGTATAAATCAGCTCCCGACCCCGAAACTGTTGGGTGACAAGTTTATACCCGAGTGACGGAAGCGCAGTGATGTCACGAATTGTAACGAGATAATTGCCGGATACCGGCGGGATAGACTTGCCGACATCGGTGAGGGGGTTGAAGGTGATAAAATCAGATAAATTCATATATGGGGGCAAATATAATATGCGATTGAGGCGAACGCAAATTATTCTTTCAAAAACGGCGCCTGGGCCGCCAGAAAGCCCCTATTTGGTGGTGAGACACATGTGTGTTACCTTTAATACGATTATTCCAGCTCTCTATTGTAAGGTATGACTCCCGAGAAGAAAAAACGACGCGATCAAATAAAGGCGTTTGAGAAAGAGCTTAAAGACTATCCTCACACGTTTGAAGAATGGATAGAAAGTCAAAAACGAAGTGTGGCCAAGTCTGTGATTTCCATTGGTTCTCCTGCTAAAAAGAAAGGCGGAGGGTCGGTTAACACGAGTCAAAAACACAAAAAGAAAGAGAAA
>JAFSWO010000027.1 GCA_017450165.1 Bacteroidales bacterium
AGGCTGCTGCTGCCGGTGCTATCGCATCCGCTGCTGCTGCAGGCGCATGGGTTTCCATGGCTGACGTTGAGGAAGAGAAGAAGGCAGAGGTGGCTGCAGAGCAGGCAAAGGTTGCCGAGGCTGCTGAAGACAACGCTAAGAAGGATGCTGAACTCGCTGCTGCCAAGAAGGCTGCCGAGGACGCTGAGGCTGCACGTGCTGCTGCTGAAAAGGCTCTCGCAGACGCTCAGGCTAACGCGAACAAGTATGGTGACCTCGACGTGAACGCTTACGTCAACTACCTGATTGGTAGCTCCACCATCAGCAACCGTGAGATGATCAACGTGGAGAACGTTGCGAAACTCATCAGCGCAATGCCGAACCAGAAGTTCATCATCACCGGTTACGCTGACAAAGCTACGGGTTCCGCTAAGCGCAATGCGAAACTTGCTCAGGCTCGTGCAGAATCTGTGTACAAGGCACTCACCCAGAAGTATGGTGTGAACGCTGATCAGCTCACCGTTGAAAGCAAGGGCGCTGTCGCTCCGTTCCTCTTCGGTGAAAACGCTCTCAGCCGCGCTGCTATCGTGTCGATCGTCAAATAAGCGAACGAACAGAGAATTTCAAATGGGGTTGCCTCGTGGAGGTGGCCCCATTTTTTTTATTGCAAAAAAAGACGTACCTTTGATTTGCGACATACAAAGATGATAGATTCATGAAACTGAAATTCGCATCCGTTCTCGTGCTCGCAGCCATGCTGCTGGGCATGTCGGCTCCCGCCTATGCTCAGAAATCTCTCAATCCGGAGGAGAAATACAAAGGCTGGGAAGTCAACGGCGGCATCTCCGCTATTCCGTATTTTAATTTGCTGTTTGTTTACCTGTTCAGTTCATTGGGGCACCCTTCGGATCCCGTGGCGGAACCGGCTCCCAAGGGGGACGGCTTTGACCTGCCGCTGGGTATCGACCTCAATGCCCGCTATAATTTCAACCGCTGGCTCTCCGTGGGTGTTACCTCCAATACGCAGTACTTTTCCGACCCTAAGTATAAAACGGTGAACAAGGGAGAGGCCAACGAGGAGACCTACTATTGCGGTATGCACAAGCTGCTCTGCTTCTCCATCATGCCGGATCTGCGCATTACCTATTATAAAGGACGCCGCTTCAGCGTCTATAGCCAGGCCGCACTGGGATTCGTCTATTATGGCACGGACAAGTATTGCAACAACAACCTGGGTTGGCTCTATCCCTGGGCTACCAAGAAGACGACCACCGATGGCGAGAGTGGGGAAGAGTCCACTTCGCTGGATATCTCCCTGCCGTTCCAGACGGCTCCGATCGGCTTTACCTTCGGCAGTAAGTGGTACGGATACCTCCAGGCTGAATATGGTTTGATGAACCTCGGCGCCTCCGCCGGCATCGGTTACCGTTTCTAACGCTTTGATTGATACCGGATGGACATCGCTCCCAAATACCGGATGCTGATGCTCTTTGCGAGCGCGTTGATCGCCACGTGGCTGGTCTACTGGCCCATTCTCAAGATCGCGCGTGAAAAGAACATCACCGACAACCCGGGCGCCCGCAAATTGCAGAAGCGCCCGGTGCCGGTATTGGGCGGGGTGGCTGTCTTCTTCGGCATCGTGGTGGGGCTCTGCTATTTCAAGACGATGCTGAGCTATACGAGCCTCTTCTCCACGCTGGGAGCCATGGTGATCATGCTCTATGTGGGCACGATAGACGACATCCGTAACATCCCCCCGTGGGTGCGCCTCGTCATCGAGGTGATCGTGGCCACGCTGCTCATCTACGGCACCCATTTCTCCATCTGCAACTTCCAGGGGCTCTGGGGGATCCGTCTTCTGAAAACCATCTGGGCGGTGCCCCTGAGCGTGGTGGCGATGGTGGGCATCATCAACGCCGTCAACATGATGGACGGGGTGGACGGGCTGGTCTCGGGCTACTGTATTATGGCCTGCGCCCTGTTCGGCCTCATCTTTTTCCTTTCCTATGACTATTCAGCAGCGGCGCTGGCGGCCGTGAGTATCGGCGCGCTGATTCCGTTCTTCATCCACAACGTTTTCGGCGACGAGAACAAGATGTTTATCGGCGACGGCGGCACGATGATGATCGGCACGGTGATCGCCTCCATGGTGATGACGCTTTGCCGCTACCGCACGGAATATCTGATGTTTGTGGACCACCAGTTCGGGCTGATCGCCTTCTGCCTGGCAGTCCTTGCGGTGCCGGTTTTCGACACCCTGCGCGTCATCATCTGGCGCCTCGCGCACGGCTGCTCGCCCTTCCGGGCGGACAAGAACCACCTGCACCATCACTTCATTGCCCTGGGCTTTAGCCACTTTGGGGTGACCATGGCGGAGATTGCGCTCAATATGGCGGTGGTGGCGGCCTGGACGCTGACCTGGCGCAGCGGCGCTTCTGTGGCGGTGCAGTTCTATGTGGTGCTGGGCGCCGCGTTCCTGGTCACCTTCGGGAGCGCCGGCATTATCAAACTGATTCTCAGGCGGCGATGACCGAGCCTACGAAATCCTTCTTTGACCTGCTGCAGGTAGCCGTCGGCGCGCGTGCCGACATGGGCCGTGTGCGGACGGATGAAGAGTGGGGGGCAATCTATGCCCTTGCCGCCAAGCATAAACTGGAGGCGCTGGTGCTCAGCGCATTGGACCGCGTTCCGGCCGAGCAGCTTCCCTCCAAGCGCCCTATGATGCGCATCTATGCGGATGCGCAGAAGGTGCGGCAGAAGAATGCCCGCTTCAATGCGGAACTGCAACGGGTGGCGGACCATTATGCCGCCGCCGGTTTTCCCGGCGTCATCCTGAAAGGGCAGGGGCTGGCGGCGCTTTACGACGATCCCGGCGTCCGCACCCCGGGCGACATCGACATCTGGCTGGACGGTCGCACGCGCGACATCATCCGCTTCGTGAAGAGCGAGAATCCCAATGTGCACGAACTTTTCTGCCACCATATTGACTGCCAGCCGTTTCACGGTATCGAGGTGGAGGCGCATTTCTGGCCTTCGTGGATGAATTCTCCCTTCGGCAACGCGCGGCTGCGGCGCTGGTTCAACGCCCAGAAAAGCGGGCAGTTCGCGCACATCGTCACCCTTGGCGGTGTGGTGGCCGAGGGTGATACCGAGGCGCGCCCCAGCTCCACGGTGGCGGTCCCGACGCCGGCCTTCAACCGCGTCTATGTGTTGCTGCACATCTATCGCCACCTCTTCCAGGAGGGAATCGGCCTGAGGCAGCTGCTGGATTACTATTACGTTCTGAAACAGGGTTTTACAGAGGAAGAGCGCATCCAGACCGTGGCTACGCTGCGCCGCCTGAAGATGCGCCGCTTCGCCTCCGCCGTGATGTGGGTGTTGCGCGAAGTCTTTGCCCTGGAGCGCAAGTATATGCTGGTGGAACCCTCGCGCAAGGATGGCGAATTCCTGCTCGCCGAGATTCTTGCGGCCGGCAACTTCGGCCAGTACGACGCGCGCAACGCGGGGCTGGGAACCGCCTCGGAAGGGGGCAAGTTCTTCCGCAAGCTCCGCCGTCTGGCGCGCTTCCTGCGCTCCTATCCTTCCGAGGTGTTGTGGAGTCCCTTCTTCAAGGTTTGGCACTTTTTCTGGCGCCACACGCACTGATTTCCGAATTATTTGATTATATTTACCCGTTAAACGTTGCAAACTCTAATTTCTATCGATATGAAATCAAAATTCTGTTTGCTTGCAATGCTCCTTGCCGTGGCCGTAGGCGCCGCATCCTGCACGGATGAGAACTACGACCTGAGCAAGCTGAACACCGAAATCACGGTGGGCGGCGACAGCCTTACAGTGCCTGTCGGAGAGACAGCTAAACTAACGATGCAGGACCTTCTCGGCGACGAGGCGGTCAGCTTCCTCAAGACGGCCGCTGACGGCAGCTACCTGATCAGCGTCAGCGATCAGATGAACGGCAGCAGCTCGCTGCCCGCCATCAATACGGCGTTGGACCTGGGCGGACTGGCCCCCTCGGTGGATATTGAAATCTTTGATTTTGCGCCCTACCAGAGCGTCATTTCACTGCTTCCGCCGAACAACGAGGTCAACCTGAGCACCTACGTCTCCACGATTTCAGACCCGGTTGCCGTGGATACCAACATCCAGGTAACCCTGCAGCTGGATCTGCCCGAAGGCCTCAAGGACCTCTCCAAGGTTAAGTTTACGGATGCTTCCAAGATGACCGTGGCCCTCTCGGTGCCGGATTGCCCGCTCACGGACGGCGAACTCACCCCGAACATCGTGGTGGACTTCTCCAACCTGCTGCAGATCTCGGGCGGCGGCAGCATCAACCTGAGCGAGCTGCAGCTGAACAAGAGCAACAGCTATGCGGCTTCCAAGCAGTACAGCGTGCAGGAGCTGGTGATCGCTGCAGGCGATTTCAATGCGAATCTGCACAAACTTGCACTGGATAAGAAAGTTACGGTTGTCGGCAATGCCGTGGTCACCAATCCCAAAACCACGCCGGCCAATGTTTCCGCAGCCGGCAAGCTGAAGGTGAAGGTGGCCGTGACCCTCTCCAACCTGGAAATTGACAGGGTGGAGGCAAAGGTGGCTTACACGCTGGCCCAGCAGAACATGACGGTGACCCTCGGCGACCTGACCGGTGCCTTTGGCGACAAGCTGGAGGTGACCCTGGATCTCTACAACCCGTCGCTGAAGTTCGATCTCTCCACCAACCTGGGTATCCCGTCCACCATTCAGGCAACGCTCGTTCCCTGGAAGAACAACCAGGCAAAGACGGAGAATCAGGTGCAGGTGAACCTGGCCATGGCGGCTTCGCCGAGCGCTACGCAGACCAGCACCTCCAAATACTTCATCGCTTCGCATGATGAAGGCCGTGATGCGGCTTACACCTATGTGAATGCCGATATCGCGTCGCTCATCAAGATGATGCCGGACAGCATCCGCGTCACCTTCGACGTCTCCACCGTGGATACGCAGACCTCGGTGCTCGAGCCTACGGCTACCTACAACTTCGATATCGCTTACGAGGTGGGCGTTCCGCTCCAGGTGGGCAATGACTTCCGCCTGGCGCTGCGCGACACCCTGACGGTGGGCTCGATCGGTCAGTATATCGCACTGGCAGAGGAAGCTGCAGTGACCGGTTCCGTGGAGAACAGCCTGCCGCTCAACCTCAAGATGGTGGTGGGCTTCGCCGATGAGAACAACAACACGATTGCCCTGGCCAAGGCTGCCGAGCAGACCATTGCGGCCGGCAATCTGGATGGTTCCGCTACCACGACTCCGCTCGAGGTGGCCGTGAAGTTCGCCGACAAGGAGGCGGCCAAGAACGTCAGCAAGGTGATTCTCTCCTTTGAGATTACCTCCGGCGGCGTGGCCCGCCCCGTCAAGGCCACTGACTATGTGAAAGCCAAGATCGCAGCCGGGCTCCGCGGCGGTATCACCGTGGACCTGAAGGAGTTGGCGGAAAAGTTGGCCAATGAAGAAAACAACAACTAACAGGAGGACACGATTATGAAAACGAGAAATACCATTTTTGCAGCTTTCATCGCTCTCCTGATTCCGCTCTCGCTGAGCGGCCAGGCTGTGAGCAGCAGCTATTTCGTGGACAATTCCCTGCAGCGCGTTCGCCTGAATCCGGCCTTCTCACCGGATTGCAGCGTGGGTTATGTAGGTCTGCTCGTGAGTGGCGTTAGCGCCAACATCGGCAGCAACATGGCCACGGAGGATTTCCTCTTCAACAAAAACGGTCAGCTCTATACCTATCTGAACAAGAATGTGACGGTAGAGGAGTTCGCAGAGCGCATCAAGACCGACCCGACCTTGAATATGAAAATCAACGAGGAACTTCTCGGGCTCGGTTTCCGCATTGGTCCGGCTTACATCACGGCCGGCGTAGGACTGCGCGTGGATATGGATATGAACCTGCCCAAGGATCTGCTGATTCTCACCAAGCAGGGCATGGCTACCACGGACCAGAGCTACGATTTCAGCGGCCTGAGTCTCATGCAGGCAGCCTTCCTGGAGGGCCAGATCGGCGCCAGCATCGATCTCTCCATGATTCTGCCGGGCCTGAGCATCGGCGGTCGTGCCAAGTATCTGATGGCAGCTGACTATATCGGCCTCAAGATCAACGAAGGTACCCTCCGCATGTCGGATGAAAAGTGGATGATCAAGACCGATGCGGAAGCTGTTGTCGGCGCCAAAGGCGTTGAGTATAAAGATGGCGGTATTTACTTCCCGAACGGCAGGAGCGGTGTGGGTTTCTGCGGAAGGGGTCTGCTCTTTGACGTGGGCGCCGAGTACAAGCTCAATCTGGAACTTGGCGCGCTGACGGGCATCAATGTCTCCTTCGCCATGACCGATATCGGCAAATGCACCGTCACCGACCGCTTCACTACGATCTACAAGTCAGCCGGCGAGGCGGAGTTCGAAGGTCTCAAGGGCATCAAGCCGGGCGATGACATCAGCACCAGCCTGGACAACGTGATTGACGATTTCGTGAGCATCGCCAACGTAGAGAAGACGGATGACCAGAAGGCCATCGCCTTCAACTTCACGCCCGCCATCCGGGCCGGTCTCGAGGTCTCCATGTTCAACAACAACCTCTCCACCGGTTTCCTCTACACCCGCGATTACGGCTTTGACGAGCTGCGTATTATTGAGAGCGTGAAGCTGGGCGGCCGCTTCAATGCAGCCATCAGCTACGGCCTGCTGAATACGCACGACGTGGGCTTCTATATCGGTTATACCCCGCGCCGCCACGGTATCAATATCTACTTTGCAGAGGAGGGATTCCCGACCCGCTACACCATGCCGGATGCAAACGGTATGGTGCTGCCGCTGGGCAAGCTCAATACGAGCGGCCGCTTCGGTATCAACATCTGCTTTGAGACGAGAGACCGCAAGTAGTTAGTCGTCAAGAAGATTCGGACGGAGCAACTTCGTCCGTTCCAAGGCCTGGCCATCCTGCCAGGCCTTGATCTTTTTGGGATCGCCGGAGAGCAGGACTTCAGGCACCTTCCAGCCGTTGAAGTCGGCCGGGCGGGTATAGACGGGCGGCGCCAGGAGGCCGTCCTGAAAAGAGTCGGAGAGGGCGGAGGTCTCGTCGCCCAGGGCGCCCGGAAGCAACCTGACCACGGCATCCACAATGATGGCGGCCGGAATCTCTCCGCCGCTGAGCACGTAGTCGCCCACCGAGATCTCGCGCGTCACCAAATGCTCTCGGATGCGGTGGTCGATGCCCTTGTAGTGGCCGCAGAGAATGATGATGTTCTCCTTGCAGGAGAGTTCGTTGGCGATGCCCTGGTTCAGGATTTCGCCGTCGGGCGCGGTGTAGATGATTTCGTCGTAGGTGCGCTCTTTCTGCAGGTCGCGGATGAGGTTATAGACCGGTTCGATCATCATCACCATGCCGGCGTCGCCGCCGTAGCTGTAGTCGTCCACCTGGCGGTAAAAACCCTTGCCGTATTCGCGGATATTGTGGACGTGAATCTTCACCAGGCCTTTGTCGATGGCGCGTTTTACGATGGAGTAGCCGAGCGGGCTCTCGAGCAATTCAGGAACTACGGTGAGGATGTCGATTCTCATACTGCAAAAATAGGGATTTATTTCATAAAAAAAGTTATCTTTGCCTTTTGACACTAAAAACGCGCTATGATGAACGAAGAATTGAACCAGGAATTCATCGATTATTCCGACAAAGGCCTCAAGGAGCTGGTGGACCTATTTGAGTCCCTGCTCGAGGGCGATGATGTGCAGAAGCTATGCAAGGAGGCAGAGGTGCTGAAGGCCTGCTTCTACAAAAAGCTTCGCAGTGAGAAGATTGCGGCCGGCTATCAGGCTCCGGTCGTGGATGCTACCGGCGGCCCGGAAGCTGCAACGGCGGAACCTGCCGAGGAACCCTCCGTCAATCCGTTCGCTGAGATCGAGCGCGGTTTCAAGGAGCTCTACGGCCGGTATCGCCTGATCCGTGCCAAGAATGCAGCCGAGCTGGAGAAGAAGCGGGAAGAGAACTATACGGAGAAGCTCGCGCTGATTGACAGGCTCAAGGAGCTGCTGGACGCCAAGGAAGATCTGAAGGATACCTTCCCCGCATTCCGCGAAATCCAGAACAACTGGCGCGCCATCGGTCCGGTGCCGCAGGGCAAGGTCAAGGACCTCTACGATACCTATCAGCACTACGTGGAGATGTTCTACGACTATGTGAAGATCAACCGGGAATTCCGGGATCTCGACTTCAAGAAGAACCTCGAGGCCAAGGTGGAACTCTGCGAGAAGGCAGAGGCCCTGGCAGGCGAGGAGAATGTGGTCGAGGCATTCCGGACCCTCCAGAAATACCACGAGGAGTGGAAGGAACTCGGTCCGGTGGACAAGGAGAACCGCGAGGCCATCTGGGATCGTTTCCGCGCCGCAACCTCCGCGGTGAACAAACGCCACCAGGCCTACTTTGAATCCATGAAGGGCAACCAGCAGGAGAACCTCGAGGCCAAGACGGCCCTCTGCGAGAAAGTAGAGGCGATGCTCGGCCAGGAAATCAAGGATTCCGGCACCTGGAACCGCCTCTCCAAGGAGATCGAGGAGATCCAGAAAGAGTGGCGTACCATCGGATTCGCCTCCAAGAAAGACAACCAGAAGATATACGACCGCTTCCGCAAGGCTTGCAACGACTTCTTCGCCAAGAAGAAAGCCTTCTACTCCGGCTACAAGGACCAGATGCAGGAGAACCTCGAGAAGAAGATCGCCCTCTGCGAAGAGGCCGAGGCCCTGCAGAACAGCGAAGAGTGGAAAGAGACAGCTGACAAGTTCATCGAGCTGCAGAAGCGCTGGCGCGAGATCGGTCCGGTCTCCCGCAAGAAGAGCGACCAGGTCTGGGCTCGCTTCCGCGCTGCCTGCGACGCCTTCTTTGAGCGTCGCGACAAGAGCGGTGCCGGTTCCACCTCCAAGCAGTATGCAGACAATTTGGCCGCCAAGCGCGCGCTGATTGCCGAGGTGGAGGCATTCGAGCCGCTGGAGAGCCGCGACGAGACGGTCTCCGCCCTCAAGGCCTTCCAGGCTCGTTGGAACGAGATCGGCTTCGTGCCGTTCAAAGAGAAAGAGAAGGTACAGCGTGCCTTCAAGGCTGCGCTGGATGCCCAGTTCGACCGCTTGCGCGGCGAGAGCCGTCCTGCCCGTCGTGACGGCGGCGCCAAGGATCCGGTCCGCACGGAGCGCGACAAACTGGTGCAGGAGTACCTCAAGAAAGAGCAGGAGATTGCAACGTGGTCCAACAACATGGGCTTCTTTGCAAAATCCAAGAACGCCGACGCGCTGCTGGCGGATCTGAACAAGCAGATCGAGGCAGCGAAGGAGGAGCTTGCCGCATTGGAGGCAAGGATCAAGGAGTTTGACCAGAAACAGGCAGAGGCAGATGAACAGTAAGGGAAACAGTGTAATCGGTTTTGCGCTGATCGGCGTTATTCTGCTGTTATTCAGCTGGTACAATTCAAAACAATATCAAAAGAACGCAGAGGCGGCCCGTGCCTATCAGGACTCGCTCGCACTGGTCAATCCCGTACAGGAAGATATTTCCGCCACGGCGGCGCCCGTTTTGACGGCCCCCGTGGAGGAGGTGCCGCTCTACCAGAGCGCTGTGCTTCAGGCTGCGGCCCAGGCCGATGCGCAGTTGGTCACCCTGGAGAACGATAAACTCGCGGTGACCCTCACCACCAAGGGCGCACAGCCCTGGTCGGTGCTCGTCAAGGATTACTTCACCTACGACAGTTGCGCGCTGAACCTGATCGGGGAGGGGCGCAGTTCGCTCGAATATGAGATTAACGCCGACCAGTGGATCAACACGGGCGAGCTGAACTTCACGGTGGTTTCCGCAAGCGCGGAGGCGGCTGTGCTGCGGCTTCCCTTCGATGCGGATTCTTACATGGAGGTGACCTACACGCTGCCTGCAGAGAGCTACATGCTGGATTACGATGTCCGGTTCGTCAATATGAACGACATCCTGGACCGCCGCACCACGCAGGTGGAGATGAAGTGGGTAGCCGACCTGCCGCGCCTGGAGAAGGGCTACAAGAACGAGCGCAACTACTCGGCGGTGGCCTTCCGCTATGCCGGCGAGAAGGGGACGGTCAAAACCGTGGGCCAGCGCAAGGAGAGCTTCCGCGAAACCTACTCCACGCGCATGCGCTGGATTGGTTTCCAGCAACAGTTCTTCTCCGCGATCCTGGTGGCTGACAACGACTTCAGCAGCGGAACGCTGGTCAACAAGTTCTATCCGGAAGACAATGTGGACCGCCTGCTGATGCAGAGCGGCGCCGACATGACGCTGGATGTGGATGCCCGCAGCGCGGATTACCACATCCCCATGCACTTCTACTTCGGCCCTAACCACTTCTACACGCTGAAGAGCTATGGCCAGAAGTTCGAGAACATTATTCCGTTGGGCGGCAAGGTGATCGGCGCCATCTCGCGCTACGTGATCATCCCCATCTTCAACTGGATGCGCGGCTTTATCGCCTCCTACGGCCTGATTATCCTTCTGCTCACGCTCATCATCAAGATCGTCATCTCCCCGCTGACCCTGAAATCCTACATGTCGTCGGCCAAGATGGGCGTCTTGAAGCCTGAGATTGAGAAGATTAGCGCGCGTTATCCCAA
>JAFSWO010000028.1 GCA_017450165.1 Bacteroidales bacterium
GCAAGGACCTCGCATCCTATATTTATATAGGTACTCCGCTGCCGCAGTACGCTTCGCAGTATGGTACCGAGTCCCGTATTCAGCTGAATGACTCTTTCCGGACCATCGACGATATCCGTGACTTCATCGCATCCGAGCGTGAAAACCTCAGCGAGGTGGACCGCCCGTTCATGACGGTCAGCATCAAGGCTGACCAGGACACCCGTATGGGTATCATCACCGATGTCAAGCAGGAACTCCGTCGCTGCTCCGCACTGAAGATTATGTACGGCGCCACAAAGGGCGGCAAAGTTCAATAATCTACGCTGAAAGGAAGAAGGGTGGCCACAGCGTCACCCTTCTTTTTGTTACGTTAAAGATACTGTGCAGATGAAAAAGACAACTCGAATCATCACTGTCGCCCTCGCGATTGCGCTGATGGCCACCGGCTGCAGCAGCAACAAGGCGAAGTATGTATTCCTCTTCATCGGCGACGGCATGGGATTTTCCCATGTGGCGCTGGCAGAGGCTTATCTGGCGCAGGAGCGTGGTGACGCCTGCGGTCAGGATCCCCTTACATTCACCCAGTTCCCCGTTTTGGGTATGGCGACCACCTTCTCCGCCAGCAACCCCATCACCTGCTCTTCAGCAGCCGGAACCGCCCTTGCAACGGGCTACAAAACGAAGAATCATATGCTGGGAATGAATCCCGATTCATTGCCGCTTAAAAGTATAGCTTACACCCTCCATGAGGCCGGCTACAAGATCGGCATCATGACCAACGTGGGCATTAACCACGCAACCCCCGCTGCCTTCTACGCACACAACGTCAATCGCAGCGACTACTATCCGATAGGTCTTGAACTGGCCGCATCCGGTTTTGAATTCTTCGGCGGCGGCGGATACCTCCACCCCACCGGAAGCCCGAAGCTGGAGGAGCCGCTCCCTTATCTGGGCGATGCCGCTGAAGCAGCGGGCTACACCTTTGCCCGCGGACTGGATGAATTTGCCCGGAAAAAGTGCGACAAGATCATCCTCACCCGCCAAACCGACTATGAAGGCTCCTTGCCTTATCGTTTTGGCTGCGCTGAAGATGAACTGAACCTTGCGCAGGTGGTGGACGCCGCTATCCAGGTGCTGGAAAAAGGGGGCAAAGGATTCTTCGCCATGGCAGAAGGCGGTCTGATTGACTACGCGGCTCACAGCAACAACACCATCGCCGATATCTTCGAAACCCTTGATATGGATCAGGCGGTGGCTGTCGCTTATGAATTCTACAAAAAGCATCCCAAGCAGACGCTGATCGTCGTTACCGCCGATCATGAAACCGGCGGCGTATCGCTCGGGCGCGAAAGGGGATATCGGTTTGACCTGACTGTCTTCGATGAGGTAAAAACCAACGAATCAACGAATGATGCAGAACAATATATGAACACCAAGGCCGTCCAGCAGGAGTACTCGGAAAGGGCACATATCGGCTGGACCACCGGATCGCACACGGGTTCTCCCGTTCCCGTATGGGCCGTGGGAGCCGGCAGCCAGCTGTTTGCCGGCCGCATGGACAACACGGATATCCCGCGCAAGATCTGCCAGGCCATGGGTGTCGATTTTGAATAAACTATTACCGTAATGATTAAGAGAATCAAGGAAATACTTCAGGAAGCACCGGGTGGAGAAGTCCTGGTAAAAGGTTGGGTCCGCACCAAGCGTGGCAACAAGAATGTGGCCTTCATCGCCCTCAACGACGGCTCTACCATCAACAACCTGCAGGTGGTTTGCGACCCGACCGCCTTTGACGAGGAACTTCTCAAGAAGGTGACCACCGGCGCCTGCCTCTCCGTGACCGGCAAACTGGTTGAATCGGTGGGCAGCGGACAGGCCGTAGAGGTTCAGGCCCGCACCATCGAGGTACTCGGAACCGCCGATCCGGAGATCTATCCGCTCCAGAAGAAGGGACACAGCATGGAGTTCCTGCGCGAAATTGCACACCTGCGCCCGCGCACGAACACCTTCGGCGCCGTGCTCCGCATCCGTCACGCCATGGCTTTCGCCATCCACAAATACTTCAATGACAGGGGGTTCTTCTACCTGCATACCCCGCTGATCACCGCCTCCGACTGCGAAGGCGCCGGCGAGATGTTCCAGGTAACAACGCTCGATCCGGAAAACCCGCCCCGCGGCGAAGACGGCAAGATCGATTACAGCCAGGATTTCTTTGGCCGCCACACCTCGCTGACCGTCAGCGGGCAGCTGGAGGGCGAGCTGGGCGCCACCGCCCTGGGCAACATTTACACCTTCGGACCCACCTTCCGGGCAGAGAACTCCAATACCCCGCGACACCTGGCCGAGTTCTGGATGGTAGAACCGGAGATGGCCTTCTACGACGTCAACGATTTGATGGATCTTGAAGAGGACTTCATCAAGTATCTGGTGCGCTACGCGCTGGAGAACTGCGCCGACGACTTGGCTTTCCTGAACAAAATGATTGATCCGGAACTGATTGACCGCCTCAAGAGCGTGATTGACACCGAATTCGTCCGCCTGACCTATACGGAAGGGATCGACATCCTGCTCAAATCGGGACAGAAGTTCGAGTTCCCGGTCTCCTGGGGCGTGGATCTGCAGAGCGAACATGAGCGCTATCTCGTGGAGAAACACTTCAAGAAACCGGTGATCCTGACCGACTACCCGAAGGACATCAAAGCCTTCTACATGAAGCAGAACGACGACGGCAAGACCGTTCGCGGCACCGACGTGCTCTTCCCGAAGATTGGCGAAATCATCGGCGGCAGCGAGCGTGAATCGTCGCTCGAAAAACTGACCCGCCGTATCGACGAACTGAAGATGGATACCACCAACCTCTGGTGGTACATCGACACCCGCCGATTCGGTACCTGCCCGCACAGCGGATTCGGTCTCGGATTCGAGCGCCTGCTGCTCTTTGTGACCGGCATGGCCAACATCCGCGACGTGATCCCCTTCCCCCGAACGCCTAAAACCGCTGAATTCTAATATACTATGCTTATTATCGGTATCGCCGGAGGCTCCGGTTCGGGTAAGACGACAGTCGCCCGCAAAATCACGGAGAAGATGCACGACCATGTAGTGGTCATCTCGCAAGACTCCTATTACAAAGACCAGAGCCATCTTCCGCTGGCAGAGCGGCAAGCCCTCAACTTCGACCATCCCAACGCCATCGACTGGGACCTGCTGGTGCAGAATCTGCGGGCACTGAAGAATGACCAGGAGGTGGAGCAACCGGTCTATTCCTATATCACCTGTTCCCGTTCCACGACGGAGACGGTCCACATCTCCCCCGCTCCCATCATTATCGTGGAGGGCATCCTGATTCTCAGTTGCAAGGAGTTGGTGGACGAGCTGGATATCAAGGTCTTCGTGGATGCCGACGATGACGACCGCCTGATGCGCGTCATCGCGCGCGATATACGAGAAAGAGGCAAGGATGTGGAATGGGTGATGGATCGCTACACCAAAACGGTCAAGCCCATGTACCTGCAGTTCATCGAGCCCAGCAAGCGTGTTGCCGATATCATCGTACCGCAGGGCGGCCACAACCGTGTCGCTATCCAAATCCTGACAGCCACCATCAAGCATGCGCTGAAAGAGAAGGAAGAGGAGTAATGTCCTTCTGGAAGAAGATAAGCGAAGAAAAGAAGGCGGGACTCTACACGACACTGGCGTTCCATCTCGTCGCTTTGATTGTGATTCTCCTGGTCACCATCTCAAAGATGGCAGACCGGGAGTCTTCTTTCGTGCTCGACTTCACCAAACAGGAAGAATTGGAAGCGCGCCAGAAGGAGGCGGCTTTCAAAGAGCAGATCAGTCGGGAATTGGACGAGCAGATTGGCCGTCCTCAGGAGATCCGCAACGCCTCCGTGGACGTAGGCCGGGCGCTCAAGGACGACCGTCACAAGAATCCCGCCGAGGTGTACAACGAGGCGGAGGAGCTCCAGAAGCGGCTTGACGCTTCCCGCCGCGAAGCGATTCAGGAGGCCAAGAACGACGACCTGGTAGAGGTTTCAAAAAAAGAACAGCCCAAGGGGGATACCCCCGCATACGTGGGGCCCAGCGTGATTTCCTGGATGTTGGAGGGACGCACCAAATACAGCCTGCCTGTACCGGCTTATCAGGGATATGGCGCGGGCGATGTCTATGTCTCCATCCTGGTCAACCGCAAGGGACGGGTAATCGGTGCCAAGGTGAACGAAGCGGTTTCCACCCCGGACTCCCAACTGTGGGAATATGCGCTTCGGGCCGCCAAAAAATCGGTTTTCAATGCCGATGCCACCGCTCCGGAACAGCAGGCGGGCGAGATTGTTTATCGCTTCATCAAGCAATAGTTTTTTTCGTATCTTAGCAGACTAATCTTTTCGAAAAAATATGAATCCAATACTTGATTACAACATCAATCCGCTGGTGAGCCGGCTGGGCAAACTGCCGCAGGACTTCACCAAGAAGGATATCATCCGTTTCATCATCGAGAACGACATCCGTATCGTCAACTTCCGTTACGCTGCGGCTGACGGGCGGCTGAAGACCCTCAACTTCCCGGTCACCAACCTCGCTTATCTGGACAGCATCCTCTCCTACGGCGAGCGCGTGGACGGCTCCAGCCTTTTCCCTTATATCGACGCTCATTCCAGTGACTTATACGTTATTCCACGCTTCTCTACGGCCTATTTGGACCCCTTTGCAGAGACGCCTACCCTGGGGTTGATCTGCTCCTACTTTACGAAGGACGGACTGCCGCTCGAGACCGCACCGGAATACACCCTCCGCAAGGCGCACAAGGTCTTCCAGGAGCAGACCGGCTGCCGCTTCGAAGCCATGGGCGAACTGGAATACTATGTGGTGGACAAAGATGACGAACTCTTCCCCACCCCCGACCAGCACGGCTACCACGAATCCTCTCCCTTCACCAAGTTCGAAGCCTTCCGCACGGAGGCCATGCGCCTGATTGCCCAGGTAGGCGGCCAGATCAAATACGGCCACTCCGAGGTGGGCAACTTCCGCCAGGACGGCAAGATCTACGAACAGAATGAGATCGAATTCCTGGTCAATCCGGTAGAGACGGCTGCCGATCAGTTACTGATGGCCAAGTGGATTCTCCGCACGCTGGCCTACCAGTATGGACTCGATGTCACCTTCGCGCCCAAGATTACCGTGGGCAAGGCGGGCAGCGGCCTCCACTTCCACACCCGCATCATGAAGGGCGACAAATCCATGATGATCGAGAAGGGTCGCCTCTCCGACCTGGCCCGCAAGGCCATCGCCGGCTATATGAAATGCGCCGCAGGACTCACCGCCTTCGGCAACACCAACCCGACCTCCTACTTCCGGCTTGTGCCGCACCAGGAGGCACCCACCAGCATCTGCTGGGGCGACCGCAACCGCTCCGTGCTGGTCCGCGTGCCGCTCGGATGGACCGGCAACGCCGACATGGTGGCCCTGGCCAATCCGCTCGAGGCCGGCCAGGAATACACAGCCCCCAGCAAACAAACCGTGGAGATGCGCTCCCCGGACGGCAGCGCCGATATCTACAATATGATGGCCGGTCTGGTGAATGCAGCCCGCATCGGTTTCAACATGCCGGATGCCCTGCAGGTGGCAGAAGACACTTACGTAGATGTCAACATCCACGCCAAGGGCAACGAAGCCAAACTCCATTCACTCAAGCAGCTGCCCGCATCGTGCTACGAATCGGCCCTGATGCTCGAACGCTCCCGTGCCCTCTTTGAGGATTCCGGCGTCTTCAGCCCGGCCCTGATCGACGGCACCATCGCCAAACTCAAGGCCTACGACGATGCCCGCATTCGCGAGCAGGTGGAACGCCACCCGGCCCTGATGGGTGAACTGGTCAACAAATACTATCACTGCGGCTAATCTTTAAACCATGGACGGCTCCATCATCGTAACCTACCGCTGCCCGATGCGTTGCAAGATGTGCAACATCTGGGCGAATCCCACCAAGCCCTCCGAGGAGTTCGCACCCGAACTGCTGGAGAAACTGCCTCGGATGCATTCGGTCAACATCACAGGCGGGGAACCGTTCATTCGTGAAGATATCGAGGAGATTGTCAAGATTCTCCGCAAGAAGACGAACCGTATTGTCTTCTCTACCAGCGGCTGGTTCAGCGACCGGATCATCGCGCTCGCAAAGAAGTACCCCGATTTGGGTTTCCGCATCAGTATCGAGGGGCTCAGCGTGAAAAACGATGAACTGCGCGGCCGCGAAGGCGGGTTCGACAAGGGGCTCCGCACGCTACTGGAACTCAGGCGGATGGGAGTGAAAGACATCGGATTCGGCATTACCGTCTCGAACAACAATTCGGACGATATGCTGGATCTCTACGAACTGAACAAAAACCTGAAGATGGAGTTCGCCACCGCGAGTTTCCACAACTCTTTCTACTTCCATAAGTACGACAATCAGGTGACCAATCTGGATGAGGTCTGCGCCAACTTCGACGAACTCATCCAACGGCTGATGAAGGAAAACAACCCCAAATCGTGGTTCCGTGCCTTCTTCAACCTGGGTCTGATCAACTATGTCCGGGGCGGACGCCGCCTGCTTCCCTGCGAAGCCGGCAGCGAGAACTTCTTCCTGGATCCCTACGGCAACATCCTCCCCTGCAATGGCATGGAGGAGCGATGCTGGTTCGCATCGATGGGCAACCTCAATGAGGCCTCCTTCGATGTAATCTGGAACAGCCCGCAGGCGGCCGCCGTGCGCGACAAAGTGGCCCATTGTCCCAAGAACTGCTGGATGATCGGAAGCGTCTCGCCGGTGATGCACAAGTACCTGCGCAAGATTCTTCCGTGGGTCGTCAAGAACAAACTCAAGGTCATGCGCGGCGGAAAGGTCGACACCAGTTGCATGCCCGAGCTATGAAAATCGTCTTCATAGGCGGACGGGATATCCGAATCCTGGGCGGGATTGAAAACTACATGTATAATCTCGCTACGCAACTCGTGCGCGCCGGCCACGAGGCGGTGGTCTATTGCGAAAGCGACCACCGCGGCGTTGAAACCGTGAATGGATTCAAGGTGATCTCCATGAAGGGCCCGAAGAGCAACCTGCTCTGCAAGCCCTGGGTCTCGCTGAAGGCCACCCTGCGCACCCTCTTCCGCGAAAAGGGTGTCTCGCTGATTCACTACAACGCCTGGCCTCCGGCCCTCTGGAGCTGGATTCCCCGCCTCTGCGGCATTCCTACCGTGATGGAGGGCCACGGCCACGAATGGCAGCGCAGCAAATACTCGCCGCGCCAGCAGCGGCTTCTCAAGCGGATGGAGCGCCGCTCCGCCCGTACGAACCGCCACCTGATCATGTGCAGCGAAAGCCAGGTCCGCTATTACAAGGAGCATTATAACCGCGAAGCCGTGACCATTCCCACGGCGGTTAACCTGCCGCCGTCCGAAGCACCTGCTTCCGATATTCTGCAGCGGTTCGACCTCACGCCGGGCCGGTTCTTCCTTTCTATGGGGCGTCTGGTGCCCGACAAGAATCCGGATTACCTGATCGAGGGATTCCTGGCGGCCGGGCTCTCCGGGTGGAAACTGGTGATTGCCGGCGCCAACGACGCAATGCCCGATTATGTGGCAAAGCTTCACGCGCTGGGCGAAGGTCATCCGGAGGTGGTTTTCACCGGTGCTGTCTATGGTTCCGACAAAGACTGCCTGCTGCGCAATGCAGCCCTCTTCTGCCTGCCTTCCACGATTGAAGGCCTCTCGATCGTGCTGCTGGAAGCGATGAGCTACCGCCGTCCCATCCTGGCTTCGAATATTGAAGCGAACCAGGAAGTCCTGCAGCCCGACAGCGCGCTCTGGGTGCGTCCCGAGCAGGCCGGCGACATTGCCGAGGCTCTGCAAAAGGCCGCGGTCACCGAGGATTTCACGCAAGCCGTGGAGACCAACTTCGCGCTGGTCCGCGACAATTACACCTGGGAACGGGTGACCGCCCGCTACCTACAATACATCGAAACCCTGGTTCGGAAACGATGAGTACATTCCGTCGCATATTGCAATATGGGAAGCCCTACGGCCGCTACTGGCCGCCTTACCTGCTGCTCTCGATCCTGTCGGTCGTCTTCGGCATTGCCAACTATGCGCTGCTGGGTCCGTTCCTGACCGTACTCTTTGAAAACGAAACCATTACCGTCACGGCGCGGCCCGAATTCGCCTTCTCGCTGGACTGGGTGAAGGCTTATTTTTCCTGGCTGCTGGCCGATACCATCCATTCGGGCGGCGTGCTGCGCGGCCTGTTGCTGGTGAGCCTTTCTCTGGTGGCCGCCTGCTTCATGGCCGACCTCTGCCGCTACCTTTCGCAACGCATCCTGGTCAGTCTCAAGACCCGCATGATGGGCAACCTGCGTGACGACCTCTTCCGCAAGATTGCCGCCATGCCGGTAGGCGGATATGGCGAAACCCGCAAGGGTGATATTCTTTCCAGCGTTTCCAACGATGTGAGCGAAGTGCAGAACAGCATTGCAGGCAGTTTCCACGTGCTTTTCCGGGAGCCGCTGCTGGTAATCGGATTCCTGGCAATGCTCTTCTACATGTCGCCCCGGCTGACACTGGTTTCGCTGATTGCACTGCCCCTCTCAGCGCTGGTCATTACCCGCATCACCCGGCGCCTCCGTGCGGAAAGCGTGGAGACGCAGAGCCTGATGGGGCGCATCCTCAGCCACTTCGACGAAGCCCTTTCGGGGGCCCGCATTATCAAGGCCTTCCGGGCAGAACGCTATGTGGGCGAGCGCTTTACGCAGACCAACGATGCGCATCGCCGTTCGCTGCGCCGCGTCTGGAACCGCCAGGAGCTGGCTTCCCCCACCTCCGAGTTTCTGGGTATCACCATCGGCGCTATGGTGCTTTTCTACGGCGGCTGGTTGAACCTTCACGGCAAACTCGGCATGAGTTGGGAGAGCTTTATCGTCTATATCATGTTCTATTGGAAGGTGCTCGAACCGGCCAAGGCCCTCTCCAATTCGTATGCTCAGATCCGAAAGGGGCTGGTCTCCGGCGAACGGATCTTTGCACTTCTTGACGCCCCCGCGCGCATCAAGGAAGCCGCAGATGCCCTGCCCGTTCCGGGATTTGAAAAGGACATCGAGTACCGCGGCGTCACCTTCTCCTACGGGGGAGAGCCGGTGCTCCGCGATGTGAGCTTCACTCTGCCCAAAGGCAAGATGGTGGCCATCGTAGGCCCCTCAGGCGCCGGTAAATCTACGCTGGCCGACCTTCTCCCCCGATTCCGGGACGTGGAGGAAGGCGGCATTCTGCTCGACGGCAACGACATCCGCTCGCTGCGACTGGACGATTTGCGCAGCCTGATGGGAATCGTGCCGCAGGAGGCGGTTCTTTTCAACGATACGGTCTTCGGCAACATTGCATTCGGCCGGGAGAATGTGACGATGGAACAGGTGGTGTCAGCCGCCCGCATTGCCAATGCCCACGAGTTCATCTCCCGCATGGAGAACGGCTACCTGACCAATATCGGCGAGGGCGGGGAAAAACTCTCCGGCGGTCAGCGACAGCGGATTGCCATTGCCCGCGCCGTGCTCAAGAATCCCCCGATCCTGATTCTCGACGAGGCTACCTCCAGCCTCGACACCGAAAGTGAACGGCTTGTGCAAGAGGCACTTGCCTCCCTGATGCAAAACCGCACCTCACTGGTCATCGCGCACCGTCTTTCCACCATCCGCCACGCCGACGAAATCATCGTGCTGAAGGAAGGGGCCATCGTCGAGCGCGGCACCCACGACGAATTGGTTGCAAAAGGCGGACTTTATTCGCATCTTTGCAGTTTACAAGACTTTTCATAAAACCGACAAAATGAAAAAATCATCCTCTCTCAACGCTCGTTTCGAGGAGTCCCTCAAGAAAAACTGGGATCGTCCCGCGCTTTCCGATTATCACGGCAAAACGCTGACTTACGGCGAAGTGGCCGAGATGATTGCCAAAATCCATATCTTCTTCGACTCCTGCGGCATCCAGAAGGGCGACAAGATTGCCCTTTGTTCCAAAAACCAGGCGAACTGGACGGTGGCCTACCTGGCCATCTTGACCTACGGCGCCGTGGTCGTCCCCCTGCTTCATGAGTTCAAACCAGGTGCCATCCACCACCTGGTGAACCACAGCGACGCCAAACTGCTCTTTATCGGCAATGTCATTTGGGAAAACCTCAACGCGGCAGAGATGCCTGAACTGGAGGCTATCATCACCCTGACGGAGTTTGACGTGGCTTATGCCCGCAAACCGGAATACACCGAATTCCGTACGAAGGTGAACGAGATCTTCAAGGAGCACTATCCGGATTTCAGCCCGAAGGATATCGATTATCACGAAGATAAGCCGGAAGACCTGGCACTCATCAGTTACACCTCCGGCAGCACCGGATTCTCCAAGGGTGTGATGCTCCCTTATCGCTCGATGGTCTACAACATTGACTTTGCCTACTATGCAGAGCCGCAGATGAATAACCAGTCGCGCGTCGTCTCGATGCTTCCCACCGCACATATGTTCGGCATGCAGTTCGAATTCCTCTATGAGTTCTGTATCGGCGCCCACATCTTCTTCCTCACCCGCCTCCCGAGCCCGAAGGTAATTCTGGAGGCGATGAAAGAGATCAAGCCGAACCTGGTAGTCTCCGTGCCGCTGATTCTGGAGAAGATCTACAAGAATATGCTGGTGCCTTTCATCAGCAAGAACTATATCAAGATGTTCCTCTCGCTGCCGATGATCGACCAGATCATCCTCAACACCATCCGCCAGCGGCTGATCGACGCCTTCGGCGGACAGTTTGAGGAGGTAATCGTGGGTGGCGCGCCCCTCAACCGCGAGGTGGAGGCCTTCCTGCGCCGTATCAAGTTCCCGCTCACCGTGGGCTACGGCATGACGGAGTGCGGCCCGATCATCAGCTACACCCATTGGAACAAATGTCGTCTCTACGCCTGCGGCAAGGCTGCGCCCAAGATTGACATCAAGATCGACTCACCGGATCCGGAAAACGTTCCGGGCGAGATTCTGGTCAAGGGCGACAACGTCTTCCTGGGCTACTACAAGAATCCGGAAGCCACGAAGGCCGTCATGGATCACAAGTGGCTCCGCACCGGAGACATGGGCGTGATTGACAAGGATGGGTATCTCTTCATCCGCGGCCGGAGCAAGAGCATGATTCTTGGTCCCTCCGGCCAGAACATCTATCCGGAGGAAATCGAAAGCAGCATCAACAACCTCGCTTACGTGGGCGAATCGCTGGTAGTCGAGGGAGAAGATGCAGGCAGCCTTACAGCCCTCATCTATCCGGACTTCGACGCGATCGAGCATGACGGCCTGCCTGCCGACACCGCTTCACTGACCAAGATGTTCATGAACGAGATGAAGGTGACCAACCTCGAGCTCCCTACCTACTGCAAGGTGACCGAAGTCCAGATATTCCCCGAGGAGTTCGAAAAGACCCCGAAGCGCAGTATTAAACGTTATCTCTATCACCGCCGATAATCGCCATCAGTTATGACCGAATCTGAGAAAAAACAACATCAGTTTGACGGCAGCTATCTTGATATGGCCTCCGTCTGGGCACGCAATTCCTACTGCAAGCGCCGCCAGGTGGGCGCGCTCATCGTCAAGGACCGGATGATTATCTCCGACGGCTACAACGGGACCCCTTCAGGTTTCGAGAACGTCTGCGAAGAGGACGGCGTCACCAAGCCCTACGTGCTGCACGCCGAAGCAAATGCCATCACCAAGGTGGCCAAGAGCAGCAACAGCAGCGACGGAGCTACGCTCTACGTAACCGCATCGCCCTGTCTGGAATGTGCCAAACTGATCATTCAGTCGGGCATCAAGCGGGTGGTCTACAGTGAAGAGTATCGCATCACAGACGGCATTGACCTGCTCCGCAGGGCCGGTATCGAAGTGGTGAAATATGAAGAGGCCTGACCGGAAGCAGGTAGGCGGCATCCTGATTGCCGTTCTGCTGATTGTCGGTCTGGCCATCCTGATCCAGACCCTCGGTCTCCGTGAGCGGCGTGCCGCCGGCGGAGCGCCGGTCGTATCAGCCGAACAGGCCGCTGCGGGAAACCGTCAGAACTGGAGCAAATTGACGGTGATTCTGGATAATATCGCCGCCAACTACGTGGATACCCTCGACGCGGCAAAGGTCACGGAAGAGATTCTGCCGCTGATCCTCGCGCAGTTGGATCCCCACTCGGTGTATCTCTCTCCCAAAGATCTCCAGAGCGCCGATGAATCGCTCATGGGCGAATTCTTCGGGATCGGCATCCAGTTTACGGTGCCTGAAGACACGGCCGTGGTGAGCAACGTGATTGCCGGTGGCCCGGCCGAGAAAGTGGGTATCCTCTCCGGCGACCGGATCGTACAGGTAAACGATGCCCCGATTGCCGGCGTCAAGATGTCGCAGGATTCGATGGTGCGGCTGATGCGCGGCCCCAAGAATACCCATGTAAAGATCGGCGTTCTCCGTGAGGGGGAATCGGTTTCGTTCGACATCGTCCGCAGCAAGATCTCCGAAAAAAGCGTGGACGTAGCCTTCATGGTCAACGACACCACCGGCTATATCAAGCTCTCCAAGTTTACCCGCACCAGCTACACGGAATTCATCAAGGCCGCCGTGGAGTTGCGGGCAGAGGGCATGACCCGTCTGCTCTTTGACCTTCGTGGCAACAGCGGCGGCTTTATGGACCAGGCGCTGCTCATGTGCAACGAATTCCTGGAACAGGGTCAATTGGTTGTCTATCTGGAAGGTGCCCACCGCAAGCGTGAGGAATACAAGGCGGACGGGCGCGGCCACCTGCGCGATATCGACCTGGCCGTGCTGATTGACGAGAACTCCGCCTCCTCCAGCGAAATCTTCGCCGGCGCCATGCAGGACAACGACCGGGGCACAATCTACGGCCTGCGCTCCTTCGGAAAGGGACTGGTACAGGAGCCCATCTATTTCACCGACGGCAGCGGCATCCGCGTGACGGTGGCCCGTTACCATACCCCCACCGGCCGTTGCATCCAGAAGCCCTATTCAGACGATTACGCCTATGACATCTACGACCGCTATCTCAGTGGCGAAATGATGTCGGCCGACAGCATCAAGGTGAACGATTCGCTGAAGTTCGTCACGCCCGGCGGTAAAGTGGTCTACGGCGGAGGCGGTATTATCCCGGACGTGTTCGTCCCGCTCGATACGACGCAGGTCACCGACTTCCTGGTCAAGTGCAACCGACAGAGTCTCCAGTACAAGTTCGTCAACCGCTTCAGCGACGCCCACCGAGCCCGCCTGCGCAGCATCACCACGCGCGAGGCGCTGGATGCATTCTTGAAAACGCTGGACTTGAAAAAGGAGTTCCTAAGCTTCGCCGCCACCCGCGACCTGCGTCCCACTGCCCAGGAATGGTCCGTCTCCGGCGAGCTGATGCTCACCCAGCTGCGTGCCATGATCGGCCGCACCACACCCCTGGACGACCTGGGCTTCTACCCCATCTATCTAACGATTGACAACACCGCCCAAACGGCCCTGCAGAACTAGTTTCCGAGTTCGGAGATGAACTTGATGCGAACCAGACGGATTTCGAGTTCCGTATAGTCGGGGCCGAGGGCCTTGAGGGCGTCGTTGAGTGAATCCGTATCCGCCTCTTCCTTGAAGTAGGTGTAGATATCCTCCAGAATATCAGAATCCACCTGCTGCTTGATGTAATAATCGATATTCAGACTGGTGCCGCTGGCGATGATGGCCTCCACGTTGTCCAGCAGTTCGTCGAGGGTCATGTCACGCGCCTCGGCGATATCTTCGAAAGGCAGTTTGCGGTCGATGCCCTGGATAATCATCAGGCGGGCGGAGGTCTTCGTGGGCGCGGAGCGGACCACGATATCGTCCGGACGGATGATCTCATTCTCTTCCACATAGCGGGCGATGAGTTCTACGAAGGGGCGGCCGAACTTTTTGGCCTTTCCTTCTCCAACGCCTTGGCACCGAACCAGTTCCTCAATAGTGGTCGGATAGAGAATGGTCATATCCTGCAGCGAAGGGTCGCCGAAGAGAATCCAGGCGGGCAGGTTGAGCCGGCGGGATTCGGACTTGCGCAGGTCCTTGAGCATGGCGAGGAGGGTTTCGTCGCCGCCACCGGCACTGCTTGCCGCGTGCTTGATGGCCGCCACGGCCGCATCCTCGTCGTCATCATCCTCACCCTCCACGAATTCACGGTCTTCCGTCAGCATCAGCGTATGCGGATCGGCCAGGAATTCGCGACCTTTCTCCGTGATGGTGACCAGGCCGTAGCGCTCGATATCCTTGTCCAGCAGCTGCAGCAGGATGCCCTGGCGGATAACGGCGGTCCAGAAACGCGCCGTACGGTCTTTTCCGGCACCGAAGAGCGGATGGCGGTGGTGGTTGTACGACTTGACCACCGAGTTGGTCTCGCCCAGCAGGACGTTGGCCAGGTGTTCCGGCCGGAAGTTCTCCTTGAGGGAGTCGATCAACTCGAGTACGAGCGCCATCTCCTCCTGACCGTCGAACTCTTTCTTGGGATGCAGGCAGTTGTCGCAGGCACCGCAGTTGTCCTGCTTGAACTCCTCGCCGAAATAGTTGAGCAGGAAAAGCCTGCGGCACTGGTTGGATTCGGCGTAGGCACGGGTCTCCCCCAGCAGCTGGCGGCCGATCTCCTGTTCGGAAACGGGCTTGCCCTGCATGAACTTTTCGAGCTTCTGGATATCCTTGTAGCTGTAGAAAGCGATACATTGTCCCTCCTGCCCGTCACGGCCCGCACGACCTGTCTCCTGGTAGTAGCCTTCCAGCGACTTGGGAATGTCGTAGTGGATGACGAAGCGGACGTCGGGCTTGTCGATTCCCATGCCGAAGGCAATGGTGGCCACGATGACGTCCACCTCCTCCATCAGGAAAGCGTCCTGATTGCGTGAGCGGGTGGCGGAATCCATCCCGGCATGGTAGGGCAACGCCTTGATGCCGTTGATGTTGAGCAACTCTGCAATCTCCTCTACCTTGCGCCGGCTCAGGCAGTAGATGATACCGCTCTTGCCGGGATTCTCCTTGATGTAACGGATGATGTCGCGCTTGGGATTGGACTTGTCACGAATTTCGTAGTAGAGGTTGGGACGGTTGAAGGAGGATTTGAAGACCTCCGCGTCGGGCATGCCCAGGTTTTTCTGGATATCCGACTGCACCTTGGGGGTGGCCGTAGCGGTAAGGGCAATGATGGGCGCCCGGCCGATATCCTCTACGATCTGGAGGATACGGCGGTACTCCGGACGGAAGTCGTGCCCCCACTCGGAGATGCAGTGCGCCTCGTCAATCGCATAGAAAGAGATCTTCAACTGCTTGAGAAAAGCGACATTCTCCTCCTTGGTCAACGACTCCGGCGCCACGTAGAGCAATTTGGTGCGGCCGCTCACGAGGTCGTCCTTTACCTCCTTGATCTGCGCCTTGTTGAGCGAGGAGTTCAGGAAGTGGGCGATACTCTCGTCTCCGTTGGTGAATCCGCGGATGGCATCCACCTGGTTCTTCATCAAGGCGATCAGCGGCGAGATAACGATGGCCGTTCCCTCCAGGAAGAGGGCAGGCAACTGGTAGCAGAGCGATTTTCCGCCGCCGGTAGGCATCAAGACAAATACGTCATTTCCAGCCAATAAGGACTGAATAATACCCTCCTGGTTCCCCTTGAAGGCCTCAAACCCAAAGAAATGCTTGAGCTTGGAGTGGAGTTCTTCCGATGTGACTCTCATGCCGTGCCGTTTTGACCTAACGAAATTAAGCAAATTTATCTATATTTGCAACTCTATTTGTGAAACGATTGTATATGAGTGAAAAGACGCTCCCCGCAGAGCAACCGGTAACCAGCAGCGCCCAACGCTACTTCACCAAATTCTTCGAAGCAGAGTCTGCCGGCGGTATCCTGCTGCTTATCAGCACGGTGATCGCCCTGATTTTCGCCAACGTCCCCGCCCTGCAACCCGCCGTCCGCATCTGGGAAGTTCCCTTCAACCTGATGATCGGATCGTATGCGGTTTTCGGACCGGACTTTACAATCGGTGCCTTCGTCAACGACGCCCTGATGGCCATCTTCTTCTTTACCGTAGGTTTGGAAATCAAGCGCGAGATGACGGTGGGCCAGCTCTCCTCGGTCAAGAAAGCCACCCTCCCGGTCTTTGCCGCATTGGGCGGAATGATCTTCCCGGCGCTGATTTTCACTATCTTCAATCACGGTAATCCCGCTACGGCTCACGGCTGGGGCGTCCCGATGGCCACCGATATCGCCTTTGCGATCGGCATTCTGGCCATTCTGGGCAAGAAGGCCCCGCTCGGCGTCAAGGTCTTCCTGACCGCCATCGCCATTGCCGATGACCTGGGATCCATCGTCGTGCTGGCCGTCTTCTATCCGTCCCATGCCATCCACCTGCTCTGGCTCGGACTGGCGCTGGTGGTCTTCGTCGCCTTGATCATTGCCGGCCGCCTGGGTGTCCGCAAAGTCTGGGTAACGGTACTCGGTGGAATCGCCCTCTGGTATCTGGTTTACCTTTCCGGCGTCCACGCCACCATCGCAGGCGTACTGCTGGCCATCACGGTGCCCTACAAGACCAAGATCAACGAGCTGCGCTTCAGCGTCCAGACCCAGCACCTGCTGGATAAGTTCAAGAAAACTTCCAAGGCCAATATCGAGGCCCTGGCCAATACCGAGCAGATGCACATCATCCACCAGATGTCCGAGCAATTGGATGCTGCCGAGCCGCTGATGCATAAGTTCGAATCCAATCTGCAGCCCATCGTGAACTTCCTGATCATGCCGATCTTCGCCCTGGCCAACGCCGCCGTGGTGCTGAATATGGATTTCACCGTTCCGGGCGTCACCGGGCTCTCGCTCGGTATCTTCTTCGGCCTGCAGTGCGGCAAGCCCATCGGTATTTTCCTTTTCAGCTACCTGGCCGTCAAATGCAAGCTCTCCGCACTGCCTGACGGCGTTTCATGGCCGCAGGTCGTGGCGCTCGGCGTGCTGGGCGGCATCGGATTTACGATGTCCATCTTCATTGACAACCTGGCCTTCACCGACGCCGGCCTGATTGATACCGGCAAGGTGGCCATCCTGATCACTTCCGCTACGGCGGCTGTGGTCGGTTACCTGATCTTCAGCGCAACCGCCAAGAAACTGAACAAAGCCAATACAACGAACAACAATCAATAACACTCTTATGAAAGCACTCAAACTTATCGCACTGTGCGCTGCATCCGCAGCGATCCTGTGCTCCTGCTGCGGCGGCAAAAGCGCCAGCGGCAGCCAGCCGAAAGGCATCACCCGCGAAGATGTAAAGAACGCCAGCTACATGATTGGCTACAACTTCGGCCAGATTCTCAAGGGCAACAACTTTGGCCCGATGGACATGGCTCAGATCAACAAGGGCATCAAGGACGCTTGCGCCGATGTTGAACTGGATCAGGAACTTTTCTATCAGACCCTCAACGGCTTCCTCGAGAAACGCGCAAACGTTCAGAAGGAAGAGAACGAGGCTAAGGCAGCTGCCTTCTTCGAGAAGAACAGCAAGGAATCGGGTGTCGTCACCACTGAATCCGGTCTGCAGTACAAAGTGGTCCGCGAAGGTAACGGCGTATTCCCCACTTCTCTTACCGACAAGGTAGAGGTCAACTACGAAGGCAAGAACCTCGAGGGCGAGGTCTTCGACTCCTCCTACGAGCGCGGTGAGAGCGTCACCTTTGGCCTGAACCAGGTCATCAAGGGTTGGGGCGAAGGTCTCCAGCACATTGACGAAGGCGGCGAAATCCTCCTCTGGATCCCCGCAGAACTCGCATACGGCGAGCGTGGTGCCGGCGAAAAGATTCAGCCGGGTGCAGCTATCCACTTCCGCGTGGAACTGATCAAGATCGTCAAGGACGAAGAGGCAAAGTAAGCCAGGAGATTTCGGGGTCGCGGGCCCAGTAGGTCAGCTGTTTCTTGGCATAGTGGCGCGTATTGCGCTTGATGAGCCGGACAGCCTCCTCCAAGGGATACTCCCCGTCGAAATAGCCGAACAACTCGCGATAACCCACAGTATTGAGAGCGCTCAGGTTGCGATAAGGAAGCAGCCTGCCGGCCTCTTCTTCCAGCCCCTCCGCCATCATTTGATCCACGCGGGCATCGATACGCGCATAAAGTTCCTCGCGGGGGCGCGTAAGGCCGATCTTGCGGATGGAGAAGGGACGCTCCTTGCGCGTGCCGCTCCGGAATTCCGAATAGGGACGGCCGGTGGCGATGCAGACCTCCAGGGCGCGGACGATGCGCTGCCGGTTTGCCGGATCGATCCGATCGGCCGTAACCGGATCCAGCCGGCGCAGCTCATGGCGGAGCGGGGCGAGCCCCTCTTTTTCCAGACGCTCGATCAGGGTGGCGCGCAGCTGTGGATCCGTATCCGGGAAGTCATCCAGCCCGTTGCAGAGGGCATCGATATAGAGCCCCGAACCGCCGGCCATCACCAGTGTATCGTGGGTTTTGAAAAGATCTTCCAGCAGCGATAGCGCCTCTACTTCGTAGCGGCCGGCGGTATAGTTATCCGTAATGGAATGGGAAGCGATGAAGTAGTGCCGGACACGCGCAAGCTGCTCGTCGCTCGGGCGGGCGGTACCGATCCGCATTTCGCGGAAAATCTGCCGGGAATCGCAGGAGATGACGGGAGAGCCGTATTTCAGCGCCAGGTCGATGCTGTAATCCGTCTTGCCGACGGCCGTGGGGCCGAGTACGATGAGGAGTTCGGACATCGGACTTAGTCTTCTTGGCCGAAGTCTTCGTCTACCAACAGTTCGCCGTCTTCGTCGCCGTCATTCTCCTCCTCGTCTTCGTCCTCATCGTCGTCATCCACGCCGGGATGAGAAGGCTTGACGGGCACATAGGGCTCCGGATCCACGTAGCGGGCGAACTGGTCGGGAGTATCCCCTTTCCCGTCCAACTGGGCGGGATAGACTTCACGCGGGTTGAAGAGTTCTTCTCCCAGAATGGTGACAGAGAGGTAGCGGCGGCTGTGCATCTCAAAGATGTAGCGGATTTCCGCAGCCTCGCGCCCGGCGAGATCGGCAAAGGTGATGCGATCCATGGAGCCGTCGCCCAAGTCGAAGAGGCAATAGCGGCCCTGACGGGCACCGGCAGCGTCGCGGCTCTCGAAATAGACCATCTGGTCCGGATCGAATCCGTACTGGTTGTCAATAAACGCGTGGAAAGCGAAAAGGCTCATCTCGGCCTTGACGGCATATTCGCGGAAGAAGATTTTGCTCTCGGGGAGCGTGACGCGTACGCGGTACAACATAGGGCAACTCGATAATACGATTGCAAATCTACGAAAATTGCCGTACTTTTACAACATCAATGTACGAAGAAAATCACATCCCCACCGACCGCTACCGCAGCATCGAAGCCCCGGCGACCGGGGTTTACAAAGACAACGGGAGCAAGTTCCTCGCCTTCGCCTATCCGGTGGAGACGGAGGAGCAGGCCAAGGAGCGGATTGCCGCGCTGCGCAAGGAGTACTTCGATGCGCGCCACCACTGCTACGCCTACCGGATCGGGCTGGATGGCGCCATCTGGCGGGCCAACGACGACGGGGAGCCCTCCTCCACCGCGGGCCGGCCCATCCTGGGACAGTTGCTCTCTGCGGAGCTCAGCGACGTACTTGTGGTGGTAGTCCGCTACTTTGGCGGCGTGAAGCTGGGCGTACCGGGACTCATCAAGGCCTACAAGACGGCGACGGCCGATGCCCTCGCCGCTGCGCGGATCGTTGAAAAAACCGCCTGCGCCACCTGCCGGATCGGCTTCGATTACACCCGGATGAACGACGTGATGAAAATCGTCAAGGATTGGAATCTCCAGGTCCTTTCGCAGCAATTCGAGAACAGTTGCGAAATCACTGTAAAAGTGGGACTTGCAAAGGTAGATGCGCTCAGCGAAGCGCTCCGCTGGGCCAATGTCGAAATATTTTGACAACTGGCGGAATTCTTACTATCTTTGCCCTAATATCCGTAACTATTGTTTTAAACAACTTTAAACTGTTCATTACTATATGAAAAAAGCGTACAACTTCAATGCCGGCCCGTGCGTTCTGCCGCAGGCTGCCATCGACGGTTCCATCGATGCCCTCAAGGACTTCGCAGGCACCGGAATGTCGGTAATATGTGTTTCTCACCGTTCCAAGGAGTGGGATGCCGTTATGGCTGAGACCCGTGCCCTCTGGCGCGAACTGCTCCACATCCCCGAGAACTATGAAATCCTCTTCCTCGGCGGCGGTGCATCCCTTCAGTTCCTGATGGTTCCGATGAACCTGCTCGAGAACAAGGCTGCCTACCTGGAAACCGGTGTCTGGGCAAAGAAAGCTCTCAAAGAGGCCAAAGGCCTGGGCAACGCTGTCTGCGTAGCTTCTTCTGCCGATAAGGTTTATAACTACATTCCGAAGGGCTACGAAATCCCGAAGGACGCCGACTACTTCCATATCACGACCAACAACACCATCTACGGTACCGAGATCAAGCACGATATCGACTGCCCGGTGAACCTCGTCGCTGACATGTCGTCCGATATCATGAGCCGCCCGGTGGACGTCTCCAAATACGCCCTCATCTACGGTGGTGCGCAGAAGAACGTAGGCCCTGCCGGCGTTACCTTCGTCATCATCCGCAAGGACATCCTGGGCAAGGTGACCCGTTACCTCCCTACGATGCTCAACTATCAAACCCATATCGATGGTGAGTCAATGTTCAACACCCCGCCGGTATTCTCCATCTACGTGATGAAAGAGACCCTCAAGTGGCTCAAGAGCATCGGTGGCGTCGAGGCAATCCACAAACTCAACGTCGAGAAGGCAAAGATGCTCTACGATGAAATCGACCGCAACTCCCTCTTCGTCGGTACCGCAGAGAAGGAAGACCGTTCCATCATGAACGTCTGCTTCGTCATGGCTCCCGGCAAGGAGGCGCTCCAGGATGAATTCATGGAGTTTGCAAAGGCTCGCGGCATGGTGGGTATCAAGGGCCACCGCAGTGTCGGCGGCTTCCGCGCATCCCTCTACAACGCTTGCCCGAAAGAGGCTGTCGAGGCACTCATCGCCACGATGCAGGAATTCGAAAAACTCCACAAATAAACCGCTGCCGTCATGAAAGTTCTCGTAGCAACTGAGAAGCCTTTTGCAAAGGCAGCTGTCGATGGCAGTCGCGCCATCGTCGAGAAAGCAGGTCACGAACTCGCTCTCCTCGAGAAATATACCGATGTGGAACAGTTCTTTGCCGCAGTGGCAGACGCTGACGCGCTGATCGTCCGTTCGGACAAGGTCACCGCCGATGTCATCGCACATGCCAAGAAACTAAAGATCGTCGTCCGCGCCGGTGCGGGTTACGACAACCTCGATTTGGCTGCCTGCACGGCTGCCGGTGTCGTTGCCATGAACACCCCGGGCCAGAACTCCAACGCAGTGGCTGAGCTGGCTATCGGCCTGATGATCTACATGAGCCGCAACCAGTTCACCCCGGGCACCGGCCGTGAACTCAAGGGCAAGACCGTGGGTATCCACGCATACGGCAATGTCGGCCGCCTGGTGGCTATGATCGCCAAGAACGGTTTCGGCATGAACGTCATCGCTTTCGACCCGTTCGTTCCTGCCGAGAAGATGGCTGCTGACGGCGTGAAGGCTGTCGGCTCCATCGAAGAACTCTACGCTGGTGCAGATTTCCTCTCGCTCCACATCCCTGCAACCGCAGAAACCAAGGGTTCTATCGGTTACAAGCTCGTCTCCAAGATGCCGAAGGGTGCCTGCCTCGTGAACACCGCCCGCAAGGAGGTGATCAACGAAGCCGAACTGCTTGAGGTGCTCGCAGAGCGTGAAGACCTTAAGTATGTCACCGATATCGCTGCAGAGCGCATGGCCGAGCTGAAGGAAAAATTCGGCAACCGCGTTTTCGCAACCCCCAAGAAGCAGGGCGCAGAGACCGCAGAGGCCAACATCAACGCCGGCCTGGCAGCCGCTAACCAGATTTGCGACTTCTTCGCAACGGGTAACCGCAAGTTCCAGGTCAACAAGTAATCGCGTATGGTCAAAGTAAAACCTTTTGCTGCCATCCGTCCTCCGAAGGCCATCGCCAAGGAGGTCTCGGCACGCCCCTACGATGTGATGAACTCCGTCGAGGCCCGTGCGGAAGCCGGCGAGAAATCGCTGCTCCACATCACCAAGCCGGAGATTGACTTCGAACCGATTGCCGGTGAGCACGAGCAGCGCACCTATGACAAGGCCGTGGCCAACTACAAGCTCTGGAAAGAGCGCGGCTGGCTTGCGCGCGACGCCAAGGAGTGCTACTACGTCTATGCGCAGACCATGGAAGGCCGTACGCAGTACGGTATCATCCTCTGCGCCAACACGGACGACTATGCAACCGGTGCCATCAAGAAACATGAGCTGACCCGCAAGGAGAAAGAGGACGACCGCATGATCCACGTCCGCATCCAGAACGCGAACATCGAACCGGTCTTCTTTGCTTATCCGGACAACCCCGAGATCGACGCCATCATGTTCCGCTACATTTCCCACGTTCCGGAGTACGACTTTGTCGCCGACGAAGACGGCTTCGGCCACAAACTGTGGGTGATTGACGACGATCGGGACATCCGGCGCATCACGGAGATCTTTGCAGGCATTCCGGCATTCTATGTGGCCGACGGTCACCACCGCACCGCTGCTGCGGCACGCGTGGGCGCCGAGAAGCGCAGCCAGAATCCCAAGCATACCGGCAACGAAGAGTACAACTACTTCATGGCCGTCTGCTTCCCGGACAATCAGCTGAAGATTATCGACTACAACCGCGTGGTGAAAGATCTCAACGGCCTGACCGGCAAACAGTTCTTCGAGGCTCTCCAGAAGGATTTCATCGTGGAATGCAAGTGCGACTGCACCAAGGACGGCGGGAAATGCGACTGCGAACTGCCGTGCCACTGCAAGTGCTCCGAGCCATACAAACCCTCTGGTCTGCACAATTTCTCGATGTATTTTGAAGGTGTCTGGTACTCGCTCACCGCGAAACCCGGTACCTACAACGACGCAGACCCAATCGGCGTGCTCGATGTCACCATCCTCTCAAACCTTGTCTTTGACAAGATCCTGAACCTCGGTGACCTGCGCACCTCCAACCGCATCGACTTCGTAGGTGGTATCCGCGGTCTCGGCGAACTGAAGAAGCGCGTGGACAGCGGCGAGATGGTCGTTGCCTTTGCGCTTTACCCGGTCTCCATGCAACAGCTGATCAACATTGCCGACACCGGCAACATCATGCCGCCGAAGACCACCTGGTTCGAGCCGAAACTCCGCAGCGGCCTCGCCATCCACGAACTGGACTAAACGTTGTTGTGTCAGAGGCCCGGTCGGCCTTGGCACTTAACAAGCTTAGTACCAGCTATTTACTCAAAGTGCTACCCCCTAAAACTAGGGGTAGCTCTTTAATTTATCGGCTGAGTATCAAAGAGTTAAGTGCCAAGCCATTATCCTATCAGCCGGATGGCGGTGACAGTGCGGCCGCAGTCAGGGCTGTCGCGGCGGGCCGACCAAAAACGCGGATCGGCATAGGAACTGATGCCGACAACCGTAATCCGGGAAGCGGGGACCCCCACGCACTCGAGCAGCCAGCGGTTGGCTTCCCACAGATCGATATGCAGACCGCCCTGCATGGTTCCCGGAACGCGAGGACCGTCATCGCGCAGGATCTGCGACATCGGGAACCCTTCGCCGGAAAACCGTTCTGCCACCTCCTCCCCCACCTGAAAGGCATCGGGGCCGATACCCGGCCCGATCAGGGCATATACATCCCTGGGATCGGTCCCAAAATGAACGGCCATTGAGCCGAGTGTCTTGCAGGAGATTCTGGCCACCGTTCCCTTCCACCCCGAGTGCACCGCTGCGACGACCCGTCGAACCGGATCATAAAGCAATACCGGAATACAATCGGCCGTCCGGACCCCGATCCCGAATCCCTCGAGCGAAGTCACAATGGCGTCACATCCGTGAAGCCGCGTCCGGGCATGCGTCGGCTTTTCGACGATCGCCACCCGGTCACCGTGAACCTGCAAAGGCTGAAGAACGGGCCATGCAAGACCTGAAGCGGGTGCCGAACGACGCGGGACGCCGTTTGGCCGAAGCGTGGAAAAGGCTTCCACTCCCGGGTGCAAGTCATATTTTAACAGATTGTAATCCATCCCTGACAAAGTTAGCAAAATACAACGGAAGTTCCTACATTTGTGGTTTACCGTGCGCAGCACGGCACTGGATTTGCAACCGAATACAAATCAACAAAATACTATGGAAAACCAGAAAAAGCAGAACTACACGCCGGTCATCATCGTGATGTTCGCGCTCTTCTTTATGATTGCCTTCGTCACGAATCTGGCGGGTTCGATGGGCGTGGTGGTCACCAACCAGTTCGGAGCCAGCAAGGCCCTCAGCCAGCTGGGTTCCCTGGCCAACTTTATCGCGTACGCCTGCATGGGCATCCCGGCAGGCTTGATTCTCAAGCGCAAAGGCTATAAGCTCACGGCGCTCTCCGCTGTCGTCGTAGGTTTTACGGGTGTCGGCATCCAGTTCCTCTCCGGTTATGTGGAGAGTTTCTTTGTCTATGTGCTGGGCGCCTTTGTGGCCGGATTTTCGATGTGTATGCTCAATACCGTGGTCAACCCGATGCTCAATACGCTGGGTGGCGGCGGCAATAAGGGTAACCAGCTCATCCAGTGGGGCGGTTCCTGCAACTCGATCGGCGGTACCATCGCACCGTTCCTGGTAGGCTGGCTCGTGGGCGGCTCCATCAAGGATGCCACCGTGGCCAAGGCCGCTCCCGTCATGATTATCGCCATGGCCATCTTCGCCATCGCTTTTGTGGTGATCCTGCTCACCAAGATTCCGGAACCGCACATGGAAACGGCGGAAGAGAAGGCGGCCCGTCGTGCCGGCAACCTGAAGAAGGATTCGCACAGCCCGCTGAGTTTCCGCCACTTCGTACTGGGCGCCATCGCCATTTTCTTCTACGTAGGTATCGAGGTGGGTATTCCGAATACGGCCAACGTCTATTTCTCCGGTCTGGAGTGGGTCGGTCCGGCCATCACCGGTACCTTCATCAGTGCTTACTGGCTCTGCATGCTCTTCGGCCGACTGATCGGCGCATCGGTGGGCAGCAAGGTTTCCGGCAAATCCATGCTGATCTGGACCTCCGCGGCTGCCATCCTTTTCATCATTCTGGCCATCTTTATTCCGGAATCGGTTACCCTGGGCGGCAAGGCTCCCCTCAGCCTGCTCTTCCTGACGCTCTGCGGTCTTTGCACCTCCGTGATGTGGGGTTCCATTTTCAATATGGCCGTTGAAGGGCTCGGCAAATATACGGCTGCGGCATCGGGCATCTTCATGGTGTTGGTCTGCGGCGGCGGTATCATCCCCTTCCTGCAGAATCTGCTGGCTGACGCAACGCTCTTCGGCGCCAAGGTGGGCTCCATGAACAGCTACTGGCTGATCGCCGCCTGCCTCTGCTACCTGATTTTCTACGCAGTGCGCGGATCCAAGAACGTCAACAAAGATATCCCCGTCGAATAATGAAAAAGCTTCTTTCTATCCTGACGCTCGTCATCCTGGCTGCTTCCTGCGGCCAGCAGAGCGATACCTGCACCATCAAAGGCACCGTCAAGGGTGAATACCAGGCCGACGGGGCGCAATTGCGAATTGCCGTTCAAGGCGGAGAGCGTAGTGAAGTCGCGCTCGCTGAAGACGGTACCTTCACCTATTCCTGCCCGGCAAACGTCACCGTTCCGATGCGCATTGCCCTGGTTGAAAAAGACGAATTCCGTCCTAAATATGTCGCAGAACTGGTTCCGGAAGGGGGCACGATCCGCGTCACGCTGGGCGAGACACCGGTCATCAAGGGCGGTCCCGTCAATCGCGAGATGAACCGCTTCAATAAGATTGCCGCCTCCATCGGCGAGGAATTCCGCAAGCTTGACGAGTCCGAAACCCAGAACCTGGATGCCGAACAGGCGCTGATTGACAAGATGAACGCCTATTGCGAGAAGGCCTTCCGCGCCAATACGGACAACTGGGTGGGAATGATGGCCCTCAGTACCAGCATCTACGAACTTTCGCTGGCCGAACTGGATGAGCATCTGGAAGCGGCCGGCGATTTTATCCGCGAGAACAAACGCATCCAGGCTATCCGCGAAGGTAAAGTGGCGGAAGAGAGTACGGCAGAAGGCAAACCGTTCGTAGATTTCACCGGAAAGACCCCCGATGGAAAGACGACGAGCCTCTCGGATTATGTAGGACAGGGAAACTACACGCTCGTTGACTTTTGGGCTTCGTGGTGTGCTCCCTGCCGACAGGAGATGCCCAACATCCGTGAGCTGTGGGAAACCTATGCAGGCCGCGGCCTGCAGGTCGTCAGTGTCGCCGTCTGGGATGGTGACAACTCCGGCAGCCGCAAGGCCATCGAGGAAATGGGTATGGCCTGGAACCATATTTTCGTGGGATTGGACCGCACGCCGACAGAACTGTACGGCATTGAGGGGATTCCTCACCTGATTCTCTTTGCGCCCGACGGAACCATCTATCGCCGCGGGCTGCGTGGAGATACTCTAAAAGACACTGTTTCTGAATTGTATAACTAACAAGCAATGAAAAGATTCTTTCTGTTTGCAGCGCTGATTCTGGCTGCATTCTCTTCCTTCGGACAGGTTGATCCGAACGCGCCCCTGCAGCGCGATCCCAACCTGCTTTATGGTCGTCTGGACAACGGAATGACCTATTACATCATGCACAACGACCTGCCCGCACAGCGAGCAGAATTCTACCTGTTGAACGACATCGGCGCCATCCAGGAAACCCCGGCCCAGAACGGTCTGGCGCACTTCCAGGAGCACATGTGCCTCAACGGCACCAAGAACTTCCCGGGTAAGGGCATCATCAGCTACATGGAGAGCATCGGAGCCAGCTTCGGCGGCAATGTGAACGCTTCCACGAGCCAGGAGTACACTATTTACATGTTCACCAACATTCCGGTCACCCGCGAGGGCATCATCGACTCCACCCTGCTTGCCCTTCACGACTATTCCGCTTTCGTGACCAACGATCCCGTTGAGATCGACAAGGAACGCGGCGTCATCATCGAGGAGTGGCGCACCCGCCGCACCGCTGACTGGCGAATGATGGAAAAGACTTGGGAAACCCTTTACCGCGGTTCCAAGTTTGCCACCTGCAACGTGATCGGCACCAAGGAGAACCTGGAGACCTTCCCCGCTGAAGAGCTTGTGAAGTTCTACCAGACCTGGTACCGTCCGGACCTGCAGGCCGTGGTCGTGATTGGCGACATTGACCCGCAGCAGGTGCTCGAGAAGGTGAAAAAGACCTTCGCCGACATTCCCGCACGCGTGAATCCGGAGCCCAAGGGCGTTTACCGCACCCCAGACAATGAAGAACCCATCGTTGGCATCTTCACCGATCCGGAGGCCCGCAACACCCAGGTTACCGCTTATGTCAAGTCCGACCCGATGCCCAAGCCTTACATGAGTTTCGGAGTAGGCTATATGATGGACCTCATCAAGGATATCGTCAACTCGATGTTCTCGGAGCGCCTGACCGATATCGCGCACCAACCCGATGCTCCGTTCCTGAATGCGAGGGCTTACTGGACCCGTGAAAACAATTTCATGGATGCCTTCGAGATGGTAGCTATCACCAAAGACGGTGAGGCAGAGAAAGGCTTTGCCGCCCTGCTCTCCGAAGTGGAGAAGGCGCAGCGCTACGGCTTTACCCAGGCTGAGTATGACCGCGTCAAGACCAACCTGATCGCCAATGCGGAACGAAACACCTCCAACGCCTCCACCCGCAAGAGCCCGAACCTGGTGTATGAGGCAATGACCGATTTCCTCTTTGGCTATCCGATGATGGCACCCGATTACGTTGAAAGCCAGTTGAAGGGTTATCTCGCTTTGATTCCGCTGGCACAGATCAATCAGATCGTGGCAGCAACCGACTACACCAAGAACTTGGTCATCATCTACCAGGCTCCGGAGAAAGAGGGTCTCACCCACCCGACCGAAGAATCACTGAAGGGCATCGTCACCGCCGTGAAGGCTTCTGACATCAAGGCCAACGAGGCAGAAGAAGAGATGGGCGAACTGCTCGACGCCTCCAAACTCAAGGGCTGCAAGACCCGTAAAGAGACTGGCGGCCTGTACGGTTCTACCGTTTGGACGCTCCGTAACGGCATCCGCGTCACCATCCGTCCTTCCCAGTATAACAAGGAAGAGGTACGCGTCAAACTCAACATACCTGGCGGACAGTCCCTCATCGAGGATGCAGAGATTCCTTCGATGGACAACAACGTCATCGCTCTGTACACTCAGCTCTGCGGCCTGAGCGAATTCCCGGCAACGAAGCTCACCAAGATGCTCACCGGCAAGATTGTCAGTGAAAGTCCTTTCATTGACGATCTCTACCACGGCATCAACGGCTCCTGCGCACCCAAGGACTTCGAGACGCTGATGCAGTTGATGTACCTGCAGGTGACTGCTCCCCGTTTCGTAGAAGATGAGTTCGCACCGGGTATGGCCCAGATGAACGCAATCGTTCCGAACCTTGAGAAACAGCCGAATTTTGTCCTCTCCAAGGCATATCTGGAAACCGCGTACAACAACAATCCGCGCCAGGAACTGATCTCGATGGAGAAACTGGGCAAGATTTCCCTCGCTTCCTTCGAGCGTTCCTACCGTAAGCTCTTCTCCAATATGGCAGGCGCCGATGTCATCATTACCGGTAACTTCGACCCGACGACGGTCAAACCGCTGGTTGAGAAATATATCGGCTCCCTCCCCGCCAAGAAGGCCGGCAAGTGGATTGACCGTAAGGTAGATCTCGTTCCCGGCCAGGTCGAGAAGGTATTCGCCACCAAGATGGATACCCCCAAGACCAGCTGCATCCTGATTGCCAGCGGTAAGTCTTCCGCCGATTCCAGGAGCCGCATCCTGATGAGCGTGCTCGAAGGCTGTCTGGACCAGCTCTACACCGAAACCGTCCGCGAGGATGAGGGTGGCACCTACGGCGTAGGCTGCCGCTGCTCGCTCTTGAGCATCCCTAAGGAAGAGGGTCAGATCTTCATCCAGTTCGACACCGATCCTGACCGTGCCGAAAAGCTTATTGGTCTCGTCCTTGACGGACTCAAGTCGATGGCCACCGCCGGCCCGAGCGAAGTATTCCTCAACAAGACCAAGGAGAATATGCTCAAGACGATTCCCGAAAGACGAATCAACAACGCTTACTGGAGCTCCTGCCTGTTGAACTACTACAACACCGGCAACGATCTCGACACCGGCCGTGAAGAAATGATCTCCGCCGTCACCGCTGAGGACGTCCGCGCATTCGCCGCCGCCCTCCTCGACCAGAACAACCTGATCAAGATCGTGATGAACCCGGAGAAATAACCGGTCCCTCCCCTCACCATCATTCCGGGCTTATGGCACTCCGCCATAGGCCCGGAATTGTTTTCAGAGCGAGTCGGTCAAGGCAGGCGGATTTCCGCACAATACTTCGTTTTTGCCCTGGCCCCGGCAGCGCCGCTGCACGAACGGATGCGGAGCCGGGGAGTTTGCTCCAGAGGGTCTGTCCACCCGCGGACAGAGATAGCGGGACGGGGCCCGGCGGATACAAGTTATTTGGCGGAGGAATGCTCGCTTTCCGACGACAAATGACGCCGTAGACGCTGGGAGGGACGGAGCGCACGTCGCGCCAGCGACTGCGCGGAGCCCCTCTGGAGCAAAGCTCCCGGGCCGCGAAGAACGGCAGTGGGGACGGCGGACGGCAGGTGTGGCTAGTGTCCTAAAATCAGGGGGACTAGCCATATTTTCCCGGGTATTTGTGGCTAGTGGCACAAAAAACAGGACACTAGCCACGGTTCGAAGGATGTTTTCGCCTAAGTGAGGGTTTTCGCCAAAGTCGCGGAGGATGATAGGGCCTGGAGGGGGCTAGAACGAGGGTCTGCCTCCGCGAGGGGCCGATTACGGCCTGTCGCGGAGGGTAATATGGCCTGGAGAGGCCTGAAACGAGGGTTGGCCTCCGCGAGTTTGGCGGGGGAGCGGCGAGATCGCAATGGGAGTGTCAGGGCGGCGAGGGTAGCAGGCCGGGGTAGCGGCGGCGGGGTTGCGGGGCGGTTAGGCGTGGCGCCAGTTTTCGTCGGAGGGGTTGTCGCGGAAGCGGAGGATGCGGGACTTCCAGTCGGCGGTGATGTAGCCCTCTTCGGCGGCCACTTCCACCAGCGTGTCCAGATTGGAGAGCGAATGGTTGACGACGTTCGCGGCGGCGAGACGCTCCACGCTCTTTTTCATGCCATAGGTGAAGATGCTCACGATGCCGAGCACCTCGGCGCCCTCTTCACGCAAGGCTTCCACCACCTCGATGGCGCTGCCGCCCGTGGAGATCAGGTCCTCGATAACGACCACCTTGGTGCCGGGCTCCATCTTGCCCTCGATGCGGTTGGTACGGCCGTGGCTCTTGGCTTCACCACGGACATAACCCATCGGGAGGTTCAGCAGCGTAGCGGTGATGGCGGCGTGGGCGATGCCGGCCGTAGAGGTACCCATCAGCATCTCGCAGTCGGGATGATACTTGCGGACCAATTCGGCGAGGCCCGCCTCTACCTTCTCGCGAACCGAAGGGGCGGAGAGGGTCAGACGGTTGTCACAATAGATGGGGCTCTGGATGCCGCTGGCCCAGGTAAAGGGCTCCTCCGGGCGGAGAAAAACGGCATGGATGGAGAGTAATTCTTTGGCTATCGTACGTTCCATTTCGAAGGATATTTACAGGTTTAAGAAATCTTTTCGGCAACGGCGCCATGCAGCGACGGGATCATCCGCGGCAGTGATGGGACGGCCTACCACGATATAGTCGGAACCGATTTCACGGGCACGGGCCGGGGTGGTGATACGCACCTGGTCGTCAGCGGCGGAGTCGGCAAAGCGGATGCCCGGCGTGACGGTCTGGAAAGCAGCGCCACAGGCATTCTTGACCATACCGGCCTCCAGCGGCGAACATACCACGCCGTCCAGGCCCGCTTCGTGGGCATTCTTCGCGTAGTGGACGATGGTATCATTGATGGAGGCGCCGATCAGCAGTTCCTTCTGCATCCGCTCCTCGCTCGTAGAGGTGAGCTGGGTGACGGCAATCAGCAGCGGACGGGTACCATCGTCCCGCGTAAGTCCTTCGAGCGCCGCACGCATCATCTCGATGGTGCCGGCAGCGTGGACATTGGTCATATCAATATCCAATTTGGTCACGACCTGCATGGTCTTGCGGACAGTATTGGGGATATCGTGCAGTTTCAGATCCAGGAAGATCTTGTGCCCCCGACGCTTGAGTTCGCGAACAATCTCCGGTCCGGAGGAGTAGAACAACTCCATACCGATCTTGACGAAAGGTTTCTCGCCGCTCGGGAAACGGTCCAGGAAATTGAGCGTATCCACTGCGCTGGGAAAGTCACATGCTATGATGACGTCTTTTGCCATATCAATTGAGTTTCAGTTGTTTCAAATCTTTCAGCCCCAGGCGTTCCATCACCACGGGCAGTTGTTCGATAATCTCCTTGCAAGCAAGCGGATTGACCAGGCTGGCCGATCCGACCTGCACCGCTGCGGCGCCGGCCATCAGCATCTCAATGACCTCTTCCGCCGTGGAGATGCCGCCGCATCCCATGACCGGAATCCGGCAGGCGTGGGCCACCTGATAGACGGCACGGACGGCAATCGGGAAGATGGCGGGGCCGGAGAAGCCGCCCGTTCCGGCCGCTACGACCGGTTTGCGGGTGCGAATGTCGATCCGCATGCCGAGCAGTGTATTGATGACCGTAAGGCCGTCGGCACCGGCTGCTTCGCAGGCACGGGCAATGGTCACGATATCGGTCACGTTGGGGGTGAGTTTCACGAAGACGGGCTTGGAAGAGACCTGTTTCACGGCGCGCGTAACAGCGGCCGCTACTTCAGGATCCGTGCCCAACGCCATGCCGCCGCCATGCACATTGGGGCAGGAGATATTAACCTCCAGGATATCGATATCCGGGCAGCTTTCAGCCTTTTCTGCGCAGAAGGCAAAGTCCTCTACGCTGAAGCCACTGATATTGGCGATAATGGGCTTGTGATAGATGGCCCGCAGTGCGGGGATTTTCTCCGAGAGAAGTTTGTCGATGCCGGGGTTCTCGAGGCCAACAGAATTGATCAGGCCGGAGGGGCACTCCGCGATACGGGGCAGCGCGTTACCGAACCGGGGATCGCGCGTGGTACCCTTGAGGGAGATGGCGCCCAGCATATTAATATCGTACCACTCAGCCAGTTCCAGACCGAACCCGCAGGTGCCGCTGGCCGGGATGACGGGGTTGTCGAGGCGAATGTCGCCGAGGTTGACGGAAAGGTCTACCATACGAGTTCCTCCTTTTTAAAGACCGGGCCCTCCTTGCAGGTGCGCTTGGGGCCGGAAGTAGTTTGGCAAGTGCAGCCGTAGCAGATGCCTGCACCGCATCCCATCCGCTCCTCCGTGCTCACTTCGCCGTCCTGACGCAGTTGGGTGCAGAGCGCCTTGAGCATGGGCCGCGGGCCGCAGGCGTAGAAATAATCCGACTTGAGGACGCACATCCGGATGGCGTCGGTCACAAAGCCCTGACAGCCGGCGGAACCGTCGGCCGTGGCGACGATGACATCGGCGCCGGCCGCTTCGAGTTCCTTCTCCAGGAAGATGTCCTCCTTGGTATTGAAACCCAGCACTGCGGTCACGTGGCGGTCCGCCTCGCGCAGCTGCTTGCAGAGCAGCAGCAAGGGTGCGACGCCCACGCCGCCGCCTATAATCATCGCCTCTTTGCCTTTGGGGCAGGCCGATAGGTCGAATCCGTTGCCCAGGCCACAGAGCAGGCTGATTTCACGGCCGGGCCGCAGCGCACAGAGTGCCGCCGTCCCCTCACCCATCACCTTGACGATGAGCGTGAGAAGGCCCGGCTCGCAGTCGCAGACCGAGACGGGACGTCGGAGATAAAACTCCGGCACCGAAACCATGACGAACTGGCCTGCACACCGGAGGCCGCTGGTATCGCCAGAGAGTTGCAGTCGCCAGGTAGCGGCCGCAACCGGTTCAATCGCCGTCAGGATAAAAGTTCTTTCAGTTGCCATATTCTGCGTCGATGGTTGAAATTCCGAGGGTAATTTCTTCAAGCACATCCAGCAGCACCCGCACCGTTTCGAGCGCCGTGAAGAGGGTTACGTTGTTCTCTGCGGCGGCCCGACGGATCTCATAACCGTCCAGGTGCGTGCTGATCTGGTCGATGTCAATGGTATTGATTACGTAGCTGACATGGCCGCGACGCATCTCCTCCACGATATCCTGGCGACCCTCGCTAAGCTTGGCCAGGGCGCGGGTACGGATGCCGTGTGCCTTGAGGAAGGCGGCGGTACCCTTGGTTGCCTCGATGTTGAAACCCAGGTCGTAGAAGCGGCGAATGAGGGGCAGCGCCTCCTCCTTGTCTCGGTCGGCGATGGTGGCCAGCACGGTGCCGTAGTTGATGACCTCCATACCGGAAGCCTGCAGCGATTTATAGAGGGCGCGGGTCAGCGAATTGTCGTATCCGATGGCCTCACCGGTAGATTTCATCTCGGGAGAAAGGTACGTGTCGATGCCCTTGATCTTGCCGAAGGAGAAGGCCGGCGTCTTCACGTAGCGACGCTTGCGCTCCGGGAAGAGCACCTCCCAGATGCCCTGTTCGCGCAGGCTCTGGCCGAGCATCACGCGCGTAGCGATTTCAGCCATCGGGACGCCGGTCGCCTTGGAGATGAAGGGTACCGTACGGGAGGAACGGGGGTTGACCTCGATTACATAGACCTTTTCGTTGGCGTCCACGATAAACTGGATGTTGTAGAGGCCCTTGATGCCGATGGCCAGGCCCAGGCGGAGGGTATCCTCCACAATCTGGCGTTTGACCTTATCACTCAGGCTGAAGGGCGGATAGACGCTGATGGAGTCGCCGGAGTGGATACCGGTATGCTCCACGTGCTCCATGATGGCGGGGATGAAGACATCGCGGCCGTCGCAGATGGCATCGACCTCCGCCTCCTTGCCGAAGATATATTTATCTACCAGCACCGGGCATTCCTCGTTGAGCGCCACCGCATTATGCAGATAGTGGCGCAGGTTGGACTCGTTGCTCACGATCATCATGGCGCGGCCGCCCAGCACGAAACTCGGACGGACCAGCACCGGATAGCCGATCTCCCTGGCAGCGGCCACACCGTCTTCCACGCGGGTGACGGCACGCGCCTTGGGTTGCGGAATGCCGGTTTCGCGCATGATCTGCTCGAACTGCTTGCGGTCTTCCGCCCGGTCGATGGCCTCAAGACCGGTACCGATGATGGGAACGCCGAAAGCCGCCAGCGGACCGGCCAGGTTGACAGCCGTCTGTCCGCCGAGCGATACGATCACGCCGTCGGGTTTTTCGAAGTTGATGACATTCATCACATCCTCAACGGTGAGCGGCTCAAAGTAGAGTTTATCGGAGATACTGTAGTCGGTGGAGACGGTCTCAGGGTTATTGTTGATGATGATGGCCTCGTACCCCGCCTTGCGGATGGTCCAGATGGCATGCACCGTGGAGTAATCGAACTCTACACCCTGGCCGATCCGGATGGGGCCGGAGCCGAGCACCAGAATCTTCTTGCGGTTGCTGCGGTGTGAGTCGCTCGTCTGGCCTTCGCCGTATGTGGAATAGTAATAAGGTACGTTGGCTTCGTGTTCGAAGGGACGGGAGTCCACCATCCGGTAGACAGGTGCAATCGCAGCGTCCATGCGGAAGCGGATGACATCTGATTCGCTGCAGCCCCACAGGTGGCCGATAAACTTGTCGCCGAATCCCATCCGCTTGGCCTCCAGCAACACGGCGGCATCCTTGGGGGCCGCCTTGACCTTGCTCTCCAGGCGGACGATGTTCTCAATCTTCTCCAGGAAGAGGGGGGCGATGGCCGTGCGGTCGGCAATCCGGTCAACCCCGACGCCCAGTCGCATCAGTTGCGCAATGGCGCAGATACGGTCGTCGGTGGGGGTGCCGATATAGTCGAGCAGTTTCTCCGCGCTCCAGTCGTCGAACTTTGGGTTCCAGACGTGGCAGATACCCGCCTCGAGCGAACGGACCGCTTTGAGGAGGCTCTCTTCCAGCGAGTAACCGATACTCATCACCTCACCAGTAGCCTTCATCTGGGTCCCCAGTTCGTTGGAGGCTTCGCTGAACTTGTCGAAGGGGAAACGGGCCACCTTGGCCACCACATAATCGAGGGCAGGCTCATAGTTGGCGGGGGTGCCGTCGATCTTGATTTCATCCAGCGTGAGGCCCACGGCAATTTTGGCCGTGACGCGGGCGATGGGGAAACCGCTGGCCTTGGAAGCCAGGGCCGAAGAGCGCGAAACGCGCGGGTTCACCTCGATGATATAATATTTGGAGGAGTTCGGATCCAGGGCGAACTGCACGTTGCAGCCGCCTTCGATATTGAGGGCGCGGATGAGTTTGATGGCGCTCACGCGCAGCATCTCGCGATCTGCATCGTTCAGCGTCTGGTCGGGTGCCACCACGATGGAATCGCCCGTGTGGATACCTACCGGATCTACATTCTCCATGCAGCAGATGGAGATGGCCGTATCGGTGGCGTCACGCATCACCTCGAATTCAATCTCCTTGTAGCCCTTGACGCTCTTCTCCACAAGAACCTGATGGACAGGCGAAAGGGCCAGTGCGTTCCGCATCAGCGTGCGGAACTCTTCTTCATTGTCTGCAAAACCGCCGCCGGTTCCGCCCAGCGTGAAGGCGGGACGCAATATCACCGGATAACCAATCCGCTCGGCCTCTTTCACACCCTCCTCGATATTGTAGCAGATTTCCGAAGGGATGACCGGCTCACCGATACTGATGCAGAGCTCCTTGAACTTTTCGCGGTCCTCCGCCTTTTCAATTCCGTCAAAGGAGGTGCCGAGAATCTCAACGCCGCACTCCTGCAGGATACCCTTGCGGGCCAGCTGCACGGCCAGGTTGAGACCGGTCTGGCCACCGAGGCCCGGGACAATGGCGTCGGGACGCTCGTAGCGGATGATTTTTGCCACATATTCCAGTTTGAGCGGCTCCATATAGACCTTGTCGGCAATATGGACGTCGGTCATGATGGTGGCCGGGTTGGAGTTGACCAGAATAACTTCGTAGCCCTCTTCCTTGAGCGCAAGGCAGGCCTGGGTGCCGGCGTAGTCGAATTCTGCCGCCTGGCCGATAACGATTGGACCCGAGCCAATCACCATCACTTTCTTGATATCGGTTCTTTTAGGCATTATGGTATAAGTGGAGATTTCCAGACAGTTTTTCCGTTCTTGAGGGTAAGCAGCACGTATCCCCGAACCTTCCAGCCCTCAAAGGGGGTGGAACGGCCCTTGGAGAGAAACTCCGCGCTGTCGATGAGATATTCGCGGCGCGTGTCAATCAGGGCCAGATCCGCCTCCTCCCCTACGGCCACGCCGCCACCGATGCGGAAAATGCGGCGCGGCGCGATACTCATGGCCTCTATCAGGCGTTCCAGTGAGAGGCGCCCCGTAGCCACCAGGTGCGTATAGAGCACAGGGAAGGCGGTCTCCAGACCGACGATTCCGTTCAGACTGCCGGCGAAGCCGCGCGACTTCTCTTCTGCTGTATGGGGGGCATGGTCGGTGGCGATGACATCCACCGTACCGTCCGTCAGTCCCTCGATCAGCGCGTCGCGGTCATCCGCCGTATGGATGGGCGGATTCATCTTGAAGCGGCCGTCATCCTCTATATCGTCTTCGCAAAGCGTCAGATAGTGCGGGGCCGTCTCGCAGGTCACCCGAACGCCCGAGCGCTTGGCTGCGCGAATCAGTTCCACACTGCGGCGGGTGGAGATGTGGCAGACGTGGTAGCGGCACCCTGTTTCGGCAGCCAGCTCCAGGTCGCGCTCAATCTGGCGCCACTCCATCTCGGCCGCCGTGGGCTGGGAAAGGTCTTCACAATGCGCCACGACCAGACACTCCTCACGGCAGGCCTGCTCCATCGCGCTGCGCATCACGGCAGGTACCTGCACGCCGCTGCCGTCATCGGAAAAGGCGATGCAACGGCCTTTGAGGAGCGCCATATCCACCGGTTCCAGACCGGCCCGCCCGCGCGTGATGGCGGCATAGGGGAAGACATCGATCACGGCATCCCGGCCGATGATGGACTGCTCGATGGAGAGCGTTTCCGGCGAATCGGGAACGGGATTGAGGTTCGGCATGGCACAGACCGCCGTATAGCCGCCGCGCGCTGCAGCCAGGGAGCCTGTGCGGATGGTTTCCTTCTCCGAAAAGCCCGGCTCGCGGAAATGGACATGAACATCCACCAGGCCGGGAACGACCAGCAGTCCTTCCGCCTGCAGAACGGGGATTCCTTCACGCTTCAGGCCGGCGTCGATGGCGGCAATGCGACCCTCCCGAACGAGGATATCCGCCTGCTTCCGGCCGGCTTCGGTAACCAGTGTACCGCCTTGAATAATATAGGTATCGTTCATATCCGGACAAAAAAATAGACAGCCAAGGCTGCCTTCGTCAACATCTGGTACGGGTACTATGAGGCGCTCTCTTCATCACCGGGTGTTATTGTTGCAAAGGTACACTTTTTTTGTCAAACGATTGCAAAAAACTTATCAACCGCCTATTGCTGATAAAATTCTGAAAAAAACCCGCCTGCGCCTGGTCTGAACGCATTATCTTTGTGCTTTGACTTGTCAAAGCACTACACCTATGAAAAAAATCTACACTGGCAAGACCAAGGATGTTTTCGCTCTCGAAAACGGCAACTATCTCCTCAAATTCAAAGATGACTGCACTGGAAAGGACGGCGTGTTCGATCCCGGTGAGAATTCTGTTGGATTGACCATCGAAGGCGTCGGCGACGTCAATCTCCGCATGTCCATCTATTTCTTCGAGAAAATCAACGCAGCAGGCATCCGCACCCACTACGTCAGCGCCAATCTGGCTGACACGACGATGGAGGTTCTCCCCGCCAAGGTGTTCGGCAAAGGGCTGGAAGTGATCTGCCGCCACAAGGCAGTGGGCAGCTTCTACCGCCGCTACAACGATTATATCGAAGAGGGTGCCGACCTTCCTGCCTATGTGGAAATGACCTTCAAGAACGATGCGAAGGGAGATCCCCTCGTTACCAAGGAGGGTCTGATCGTGCTCGGCGTGATGACGGCTCAGCAGTATGACGACATCGCTGAAATGACCCGCAAGATCACCCAGATCGTGGCTGATGACATGAAGGCCAAGGGGCTCGTGCTCTACGACATCAAGTTTGAATTCGGTTACGACAAAGACGGCAAGGTGATTCTGATCGATGAAATCGCATCCGGCAACATGCGCGTCTACAAGGACGGCAAGTATATCGACCCGATGACCCTTTCCAAACTCTTCTTCGCCAAATAGCGTATGAAAGTCAGCATCATCATGGGGTCCAAGAGCGACTGGGGCGTCATGTCCGGCGCTTGCGAGATCCTCGACGAATTCGGCGTTCCCTATGAGAAGAAGGTTCTCAGCGCCCACCGCACACCCGGTGCTTTTTCCGACTACATGGCCGGAGCCCGGAAGCGGGGCGTAGGCGTCGTGATTGCCGGAGCAGGCGGGGCAGCTCACCTCCCCGGCATGGCCGCTGCACTGACCGACCTTCCGGTAATCGGGGTACCCATCAAGAGCGCTGCGCTGAACGGTCTCGATTCGCTGCTCTCCATTGTACAAATGCCTTCGGGCATCCCGGTAGCCACGATGGCCATCGACGGTGCCAAGAATGCAGCCCTTTACGCTGTCGCCATCTTCGCGCTGAACGACAGCACACTGGCCGCCAAGCTGGCGGATTTCCGCAAAAAGCAAGCAGACAAAGTCCTTCAAACAGAACTGTAGGATGCATTCACACAGAATTTTCGTAGAAAAGTCTTCGGAGTTCCAGGTTGAGGCACAGAGTCTCAAGAATGAGTTCAACGAAAACCTTTCTCTCTCGCTACGTTCCCTGAGGTTGCTCAATGTCTACGACCTCTTCGGGTTCACGGACGATCTCTTGGAAAAGTGCCGCTATACGGTTTTCGGTGAGACCGTTACCGACCGTGTCACCGATGACTGCCCGCTCGAGGGCAAACGCTATCTGGCCGTAGAATTCATTCCGGGTCAGTTCGACCAGCGTGCCTCCTCGGCCGTAGACTGCGTTCACCTGATCAATCCGGAAGCGGACGTGCAGATCCGCAGCGCCCGGCTGCTGATCTTTGACGACGATCTCTCCGACGAGGCGCTCGAGGCTATCCGCCACTACTTCATTAATAAGGTGGAGGCCCGGGAAAAGAATCTTGCCCTGCTGGCGCCTCCGGGCGCGGCCGATATCCGCCCGCTCGCATCGCTGGAGGGATTCATCCAAATGGAGGAGAGCGAGTTTGCCGGCTTCTGCCGTCAATGGGGACTGGCCATGAATACCGACGACCTGCGCGAAGTGGTCCGTTACTTCCGTGGGGAGAAGCGCAACCCCACCGAGACCGAACTACGAATTCTGGATACCTACTGGAGCGACCACTGCCGCCATACCACCTTCACCACCGCACTGACCGACATTCAGGTGGAGGACTCCTTCCTCAAGCCGGAGATTGAAGCCTCGCTGGAGGAACTCGCCGCCATCCGCAAGGAACTGGGGCGCGACGGCAAGGATCTCTGCCTGATGGAACTGGCAACCATCGGTGCGCGCTATCTGCGCAAGAAGGGGCTGTTGGACGATCTGGAGCAGAGTGAGGAGAACAATGCCTGCAGCATCTACATCACGGTAGATGTGGATGGCAAGCCTGAAAAATGGCTGCTTCAGTTCAAAAACGAAACCCACAATCACCCCACTGAAATCGAACCGTTCGGCGGGGCGTCAACCTGTCTGGGCGGCGCCATCCGCGACCCGCTCTCCGGCCGTGCCTACGTTTATCAGGCCATGCGCGTGACCGGTGCGGGCGATATCTGCAGGAGTGTGGCGGAGACCCTCCCGGGCAAACTTCCGCAACGCGTCATCAGCCGCAAGGCTGCCGCCGGCTATTCCAGCTACGGCAACCAGATCGGCTTGGCTACCACGCACGTTCGTGAGATCTTCCATGAGGGCTATACGGCCAAGCGCATGGAGGTCGGGGCCGTGGTAGGCGCCGTCAAGGCGGAGGCGGTACGCCGTGAAAGCCCGGCGCCGGGCGACCGGATCCTGCTGCTCGGCGGACGGACCGGACGCGACGGAATCGGTGGCGCTACCGGCGCCTCCAAGGAACACAATGAAAGCTCCCTCGAGAGCTGCGGCAGCGAAGTCCAGAAGGGTAATGCCCCCGAAGAGCGCAAACTCCAGCGCCTGTTCCGCCGCCGGGAGGTAACCCGTCTCATCAAGAAATCGAATGACTTCGGAGCCGGAGGCGTAAGCGTCGCGATCGGCGAGCTGGCCGCCGGACTGGACATCCATCTGGAGAGAGTCCCTGCCAAGTACAGCGGCCTCAACCCCATGGAGCTGGCCATCAGCGAATCGCAGGAGCGCATGGCCGTGGTCATCGAAGCCGGTGACCTGGCGGAGTTCATCCGCTACTGCGGCGAAGAGAATATCGAAGTGACCGAGGTGGCCGAAGTCACTGACCGGGGCCGGATGCGGCTCTTCCACCGTCAGGAGATCGTGGCCGACCTTTCCCGCGAATTTATCGACAGCGCCGGTGCGCGGCACCTGGCCAGCGCCGTCATTGGCGCCCCTGAAGCGCATGACCCGTTCCATCATCTGCCGCAGGGTCTCAACCTGGAGGAGAAGCTCTGCAACCTGATGGGCGAAGAGAACGTGGCCTCCCAGAAGGGAATGGTGGAGATGTTCGACTCCACGATTGGCCGCTCCACCGTGCTGATGCCTTACGGCGGTGCACGGCAGGCCACCGAGACGCAGGTATCGGTCCAGAAACTGCCTGTTGACGGCCACACTGAAACGGCTAGCATGATGGCCTTCGGTTACAACCCGAAGCTCTCCTCCTGGAGTCCTTACCACGGTGCGGCCTATGCCGTGGTGGAAGCCTGCGCCAAGATTACCGCAGCCGGCGGCGATTTCAGCCGGATGCGTTTCTCCTTCCAGGAGTATTTTGAGAAGATGACCTCCCCCCGCAGCTGGGGCAAGCCGCTTGCCGCCCTGCTCGGCGCCCTGAAGATGCAGCTCGCCTTCGGACTTCCCGCCATCGGAGGAAAAGATTCCATGAGCGGCACCTTCGAGCACCTCAACGTGCCCCCTACCCTGATTGCCTTCGGTATCACCACGGTGGACGCGCGCAAGGTGATTTCGCCCGAATTCAAGCAGGCCGGTCATTCACTCTGGCTGATTGAACACCGCCCGCTTGCCGATGGCATGCCCGACACCGCTCAACTGAAAGCCAACTGGCAGGCCGTCCGCGAGCAGATAGAGGCGGGCCATATCGTTGCCGGCTGGGCCATCGGACTCGGCGGCGCGGTTGAGGCGCTGGCCAAGATGGGCTTCGGCAACTACCTGGGGGCCGAGGTAACCTGCAGCGAGGCTGCGCTCTTTGATACGACCTGCGGTTCCCTGATCGTGGAAGCCAAGGGTGAGTGCGCCATACCGGGTGCGCGCCGGATCGGCAGCGTCATCGCGGAACCGGAGTTACGGTTGGTTTCCGATAAGGCCGGGAACGGGGTCACCGTCATTCCGCTCGCAAAACTTGAGCAGGCCAACGTAGCCCGCTACGACAAGATCTATCCCGCCAAGGTGGCGCCCCAGCACGCGGAACTCCCCGGCTGGGCCGGCGATGCAACCCCGAAAGCGCCGATTCGCTACCAGGGCGACCCTATCGACCATCCGGTGGTCTATATCCCCGTTTTCCCGGGTACCAACTGCGATTACGACACGGCCAAAGCGTTCCGCGAGGCGGGCGCCGAGGTACATCTGGGCGTCTTCTGCAACTTGACGGCGGCCGATGTGTCGGAATCCATCGCCCGGATGAAGCACGAGATAGACGGCTGCCAGATCCTCTCCTTCGTAGGCGGTTTCTCCTCCGGTGACGAGCCGGACGGCAGCGGTAAGTTCATTGCCAACGTCCTGAACAATAAAGAAATTGCAGAATCAGTCAACGCCCTCATTGCACGTGGCGGCCTGATTCTGGGCATCTGCAACGGATTCCAGGCCCTCGTCAAGAGCGGCCTGCTGCCCTTCGGCAAACTGGGCAGCGTCACCCCGGAAGACCCGACGCTCTTCCGCAACGATATCAACCGTCACGTTTCGCAGATGGTCACTACCCGTGTCAGTTCCGTAGATTCCCCGTGGCTCCGCGGCATGCACCCCGGCGAGCTTCACGCCATTGCCGTCAGTCACGGCGAGGGCAAGTTCGTGGTCAGCGAGTCGCTTGCACGGCAACTCTTTGCGAACGGACAAGTCGCCTTCCGTTACGCCGATCCGAAGACCGGAGCGGCAACCATGGAAGCGCCCTTCAACCCGAACGGTTCCTGCTACGCGATTGAAGGCATCATCAGCCCGAACGGACAGATTCTGGGCAAGATGGGCCATTCGGAGCGCTACGAACCGAATCTTTTCAAGAACATCTCCGGCGAAAAAGTTCAGCCGCTGTTCCGCAACGCAGTCGAGTATTTCAGAAAAAATAGTATCAGGTTATGAGCATTTTCGGTGTATATGGCGCTCCGCACGCCGCCAACCTTGTCTATTACGGACTTCACACCTTGCAACACCGGGGGCAGGAAGCTGCCGGCATTGCCGCCTTCGACGAAAACGGGAAAGGCCTTCGTCACCGCGGTCTCGGCTTACTCGGCGAAGTATTCAACCAGAGCATTCTTGACACGCTCAAAGGCAGCATCGCCATGGGTGGCGTCAAATATGCCAATGCCTCCAAAGGAGGCCTGGACAATGTCCCGCCGCTCTTTTTCCACCACCATTCGGGCGACTTTGCCATCGCCAACGACGGCAATCTGATCAACCGTGCGGAAGTGGTGAGCTATTTGGAATCGCGCGGCAACATCTTCATGACCGATACGGACAGCGAACTGATGGCCGACCTTATCAAGAAGGAGGAGACCGGCGAGGACCGCATCTTCAGTATCGTCAGCGCGTTGCAGAAGATGGAGGGCGGATTTACCTTCCTGATCATGACCAAGAACCGTCTCTATGCCTGCCGCGACCGCAACGGCATCAAACCGCTGGCGCTCGGTAAACTGGGCGACGGTTACGTGGTGAGCAGCGAGACCTGCGCCTTTGACCTGGTAGGCGCTACCTTCCTGCGCGACGTGGAGCCGGGCGAGATCGTTACGATTGACCACCACGGCATCCGCAGCATGATGTACGACGAGCATCCGCGCCACCTGATGTGCGGAATGGAATACATCTATTTTGCCCGCCCGGACAGCGATATCGACGGCTGCAACGTTCACGCTTACCGCAAGGAATCGGGGCGCCGCCTCTGCCGGGAATGCCCCGCCGATGCCGATATCGTGGTCGGCGTGCCGGATTCGAGCCTGAGCGCCGCGATGGGCTATGCGGAAGAGTCGGGCCTGCCCTATGAGATGGGTCTGGTCAAGAGCAAATATGTGGGCCGTACCTTTATCGAGCCCTCGCAGTCCATGCGCGAGCGCGGCGTCAAGATGAAACTCTCCGCCGTGCACAGCATCGTGGACGGCAAGCGCGTGGTGCTGGTGGATGACTCCATCGTGCGCGGCACCACCTCCCTCAAGATTATCAACCTGCTGCGCGAGGCCGGGGCCAAAGAGGTCCACGTGCGGATCGCCAGCCCGATGATGACCCACCCCTGCTTCTACGGCGTGGATACCTCCACCAAGGAAGAGCTGCTCTGCTCGCATCGCACGCTCGAGGAGGCCCGCGTCAAGATCGGTGCCGATTCGCTGGGCTACCTGAGTCCGGAATCCACCGTTGCTTCCTGCCCGGGACGTGAGGCGCTTTGCCTCGCCTGCTTTACGGGCAAGTATCCGACCCCTATTTACGATCACGAAACTGAAATCAACAAATAACCTATGGCAGAGAGTTACGAGAAAGCAGGCGTCAACCTGGAAGCGGGATACGAAGTGGTCCGCCGCATCAAACAGCATGTGGCCTCCACCGCCCGGACGGGCTCGATGGGAAATATCGGCTCCTTCGGCGGCATGTTCGATCTTTCCACGCTGGGTATCCGCGAACCGGTGCTGGTCAGCGGAACCGACGGTGTAGGCACCAAGTTGAAGATTGCCTTCGCAATGGATAAGCACGATACGATCGGCATCGATGCCGTGGCCATGTGCGTCAACGACGTGCTGGCCCAGGGTGCCGAGCCGCTGATCTTCCTTGACTACGTGGCACTGGGTCACAATATCCCGGCCAAGGTGGAAGCCATCGTGGCAGGCGTAGCGGAAGGTTGCCGTCAGGCCGGCTGCGCGCTGGTAGGCGGCGAGACCGCCGAGATGCCGGGTATGTACGGAGACGGTGAATACGACATTGCCGGCTATACCACCGGCGTCGTGGAGAAGGCCAAACTGATTGACGGCAGCAAGGTGGCCGTTGGCGACGTCCTGGTGGGCATTGCCAGCAGCGGCGTCCATTCCAACGGCTTCAGCCTGGTCCGCAAGATCGTGGCCGATGCCGGACTGAATTATTCTGATCCGATTCCTGAATTCGGCGGCCGCAAGTTGGGCGAAGTGCTCCTGACCCCTACCCGCATCTACGTCAAGCAGGTACTGGATGTCATCCGTCACTGCGACGTGCACGGCGTGGCACATATCACCGGCGGCGGATTCGACGAGAACATTCCCCGAGTACTCCACGAGGGACAGGGACTCTCCATTCAGGAGGGATCCTGGGAGATTCTCCCCGTGTTCCGGATGCTGGAGAAGTGGGGCGGCATCCCGCACCGCGAGATGTTCAATATCTTCAACATGGGTATCGGCATGGTGCTCGTCCTCGACGACAAGGAGGCACCGGAGGCGATCCGCATCCTTGAAAGCCACGGTGAACGGGCTACCGTCATCGGGCATGTTACGAACAAACCCGGCGTAGAGATCCGATGAAAGCGATTGCCGTTTTTGCCAGCGGGTCAGGGACCAATTTCGAAGCTATCGCGCAGGCTTGCGCCGATGGCCGGTTGCAGGCGCGCATTGCGCTGATGGTCTGTGACGTCCCCGGTGCGCCGGTCATTGCCCGCGCAGAACGGTTCGGCATCGAATCCTTCGTCTTCAACCCCAAATCCTACAGCGGAAAGGCCGCCTATGAAGCGGAGATCGTCCGGCTGCTCGATGCGCATGACATCCAGCTCGTCTGTCTGGCCGGCTATATGCGGATTGTGGGACCTACGCTGTTGCAGGCCTATGGCGGCCGCATCATCAACATCCACCCGTCGCTGCTTCCCTCCTTCAAGGGGGCGCACGCCGTGGAGGATGCCGTGGCCTATGGCGTCAAGGTGTACGGCATTACCATCCACTGGGTCAATGACCAGTTGGATGGCGGACAGATTATCGCCCAGCGGGCTTTTCCCTATGAAGGCTCCGACCCGGCCGAAGTGCATCGCCAGGGTCAGGTGATTGAGCATCAACTGTATGTAGAAACTATTGCAAAACTTTTACAATGAGAGCTTTAGTCAGTGTCAGCGACAAAACGGGCCTGGTCCCTTTCGTGAAGGGACTGCAGGCACTTGGCTGGGAAATCATCGCCACCGGCGGCACACAGCGGCTGCTGGAAGAGAGCGGCGTGAAGACCATCGGCATCAGCGAAGTGACCGGTTTTCCGGAAATCTGTGACGGCCGCGTGAAGACGCTGCACCCCAAGGTGCACGGCGGCATCCTGGCCCGTCGCGATCTTCCCGACCACATGGAGACCCTGAAGGAGAACGGCATTGAGACCATCGAGATGGTCTGCGTCAACCTCTACCCCTTCCGCCAGACCATTGCCAAAGAGGGAGTGACGATGGAAGAGGCCATTGAGAATATCGATATCGGCGGCCCCTCCATGCTGCGCAGCGCCGCCAAGAACTGGCGTGACGTCACGGTGGTCTGCGATCCCTCCGATTATGACACCGTTCTGGAAGAGGTCCGCGCCAGCGGCAATACCACCTCGGAAACCCGACTCAAACTCTCTGCCAAGGCCTATTCGCACACCGCCAGCTACGACATGTGCATCGCCTCGTACATGCGCGAGAAGGCCGGCCTCAACAAGAAACTCTATCTGGAGTACGACCTGAAGCAACCGCTCCGCTATGGCGAGAACCCGCATCAGGCTGCTGAGTTCTACGCTGCAGGCCAGGCCGTTCCCTATTCCCTGGCTTTCGCAAAACAGTTGCAGGGAAAGGAACTTTCCTATAACAATATTCAGGATGCCAACGCCGCCCTTTGTATCGTCCGCGACTTTGCAGAGCCCTTCTGCGTGGCTCTCAAGCACATGAACCCGTGCGGCGCCGCTGTGGGTAAAACCCTCGAAGAGGCGTGGGAGGCCGCCTATGAAGCCGATAAGGTGAGCATTTATGGTGGTATCGTCGCCGTCAACCGGCCCCTTACCGCCGCCGTTGCCAACGGCATGAAACCCATCTTCCTGGAGATTGTTCTGGCACCCGATTTTACGCCGGAAGCGCTCGAGATTCTCTCCTCAAAGAAGAATCTACGTGTGATTCAAGTAGATATGACGCCTTCCGACGCCCCTGTTCCGCAGTATATCAGCGTCACGGGAGGCATGCTCTCGCAGCAGCTCGATACCGCTGTGGAGACCCTCACGGAAGAGATGTGCGTCACCAAAAAGAAACCGACGGCGCCCCAGATGGCCGACCTGACTTTCGGCTGGAAACTGGTCAAGCACGTCAAATCGAATGCCATCGCCGTGGTGAAAGACAACCACTCGGTGGGTATCGGCGCCGGCCAGACGAACCGCGTGGGATCGGCCGAGATCGCTCTCAAGGAGGCGCAGGCCGCCGGCTTCATGAAAGACCTCGTGCTGGCTTCCGACGGCTTCCTTCCCTTCGGGGACACGGTGGAACTGGCTTCCCGCTACGGCGTAACCGCCATCGTACAGCCGGGCGGCAGTATCCGTGACGAAGAATCCATTGCCAAGGCTGATGAACTGGGCATCACCATGCTCTTCACCGGCGTGAGACATTTCAAACACTGATCCATGAAGAACAAGAAAGTACTCGTTGTCGGAGGAGGCGGTCGTTGCCACGCCATCGTGGATGCCCTGTTGCGTTCGCCGCAGGTGGCCGAGGTCTTCTGTGCCCCGGGCAATGCGGGAATCGGCGCAGTGGCTACCAACGTGCCCATCAAAGATACCGATGTGCCCGCCCTGCTGGCCTTTGCCAAAGAGCAGGCCGTGGATCTGACGGTGGTCGGTCCGGAAGCGGCGCTGGCCGCCGGCATCGTGGATGCTTTCCGTGCGGAAGGGCTGCCCATCTTTGGCCATACCCGTGCCGCAACGCAGATTGAGAGCAGCAAGGGATTCGCCAAGGAACTGATGGAAAAATACGGAATTCCGACCGCCGGCTATCGCACCTTTACCGACTATGAAGCGGCACGCGCTTACGTGGCTGCCCGCCCCTTCCCCGCCGTGCTTAAATACGACGGGCTAGCTGCCGGCAAGGGCGTCGTCGTGGCTCAAACGCCGGAGGAGGCGGATACCGCCCTGCGGGAGATGCTGCTCGAGAGCAAGTTCGGCGAAGCCAGCGTAATCGTGGAAGATTTCCTGACCGGTCCGGAGTTCTCCTTCATGTGCTTCGTCTGTGGCAATCAGGTGGCCCCCATGCCGCTCTCACAGGACCACAAGCGGGCTTTCGACGGCGACAAGGGTCCGAATACCGGTGGAATGGGCGCCTACACGGGACTGCCTTTCATCACGAAAGAAGATGAAGACTTCGCTTTCCACGAGATTCTCTGCAAAGCCGCAGCTGCGATGTGCAGCGAAGGCCTCCCCCTGAGCGGCGTGCTCTACGGCGGGCTGATGAAAACGCCGCAGGGCATCAAGGTCATCGAATTCAACGCTCGCTTCGGCGACCCTGAAACCGAGGTGGTTCTCCCGCTGATGGAGAGCGACATATACGCCATCTTCGAGGCCGTTGCCGGTGGCCGCGAAATCCCTCGGATTATTTGGAAAAATTTTGTAACTTTGGGTGTTGTACTCGCCTCCAAGGGATATCCGGGCGGATATGCCAAGGGCATTGAGATTGAAGGAACCGACACGGTCAAGGCCAAACTCTTCCACATGGGCACCGCACTGAAGGAAGGCAAGCTTCTGACCGCGGGCGGCCGTGTGATGATGTTGGTAGCCGAAGGCCCTACCATCGCCCTGGCCCGCGAAAAGGCTTACGCGGAGATCGCCAAAATCCGCTGCGATAATCTCTTCTGGCGAAACGACATTGCACACTGTGCACTCAATAAAGCGAACTGACTATGGGAACGATCATTGATGGAAAACGGATTTCCGACAACCTGAAAGAGGAGATGAAGGCGCAGGTGGTTGCGCTGGAGCGGCAGTATGGCCGCCGACCCGGTCTGGCCGTCATCATCGTGGGTGAAAACCCCGCCAGCCAGGTCTATGTCCGCAACAAGGTCCGTGCAGCGGAATTCGTCGGGCTGCGATCGGTGCAGGTTACCCTGCCCGAATCTACGCCGGAGGCCGATCTGCTCGCGCAGATCCGCAGGCTGAACGAAGATCCCGCTATTGACGGCGTTCTCGTCCAGCTTCCGCTTCCCGCGCATATCAATGAAGAGAAGGTGATTGACACCATTGCACTGGAGAAAGACGTGGACGGGTTCCATCCCGGCAATGTCGGCGCCCTCTGGCTGGGCAAACCCTGCACCCTGCCCTGCACCCCGAAAGGCTGCCTCCACCTCATCCAGACCACCGGCATAGAATTGCGCGGCGCGCTGGCAGTCGTGATCGGCCGCTCGAACATCGTGGGCAAGCCGATGGCCAAACTGCTGCTGGATCAGCACGCTACCGTCATAATGGCCCATTCGCGCACCCGCAACCTCGGCGAGCTGACCCGCCAGGCCGATATCATTGTGGCTGCCGTAGGCAAACGCAACCTGGTCACGGCCGACATGGTGAAACCTGGCGCCGTGGTCATTGACGTCGGTATGAACCGTGATGACGAAGGACATCTCTGCGGAGACGTGGATTTTGCCGGAGTCAAAGAGGTGGCCGGATTCGTCACCCCCGTTCCGGGCGGTGTAGGTCCGATGACCATTACCATGCTTATTCAGAACACCCTGGATAGTTTCATCAAACGCGAATCAAAGAAACAATAACCGCATATGAATCATCACGAAAGAAGAGTCGGGACTGTGTCCCGCGGAATCCGGTGCCCGATTATCCGGCAGGGAGACAACATCGCTGAAATCGTAACCTCCTGCGTGCTCCAAGCCGCAGCCGAAGAAGGATTTGCGTTGCACAACCGCGACGTGATTTCCGTCACGGAATCCATTGTAGCCCGTTCGCAAGGCAACTATGCAACGGTGGATGCCATCGCAAAAGATGTCAAAGCCAAGACCGGCGGAGAAACGGTCGGTGTCATTTTCCCGATCCTCTCCCGCAACCGCTTTGCCATCTGCCTGCGCGGTATCGCTGCCGGCTGCAAGAAGATCGTGCTGATGCTCAGCTATCCGTCCGACGAGGTCGGTAACTCGCTGGTCAGCCTGGATGCCCTGGATGAGGCCGGCATCAACCCTTATTCCGACGTGCTGACGCTGGAGCGCTACCGCGAACTCTTCGGCGTGGTCCGTCACGAATTCACCGGCATGGATTACGTGGAGTATTACGGCGACCTGATCCGCGAATGCGGCGCAGAGGTTGAGATTGTCTTTGCCAACCGTCCCAAGACCATTCTGGATTACACCGATACCGTCATCTGTTGCGACATCCACACCCGTTTCCGCACCAAACGCATCCTCAAGGATGCCGGTGCCCGCGTGGTGCTCGGACTGGACGATCTCATGGATGCGCCGATAGAGGGCAGCGGCTACAACGAGCGTTACGGCCTGCTCGGCTCCAACAAGGCGACCGAAGACAGCGTCAAACTCTTCCCGCACCCCTGCAAGGAACTGGTTCTCGATATTCAGGCGCGTATCCTGAAAGCAACCGGCAAGCACGTAGAGGTGATGATCTACGGCGACGGCGCCTTCAAGGATCCGAAAGGAAAGATCTGGGAACTGGCCGACCCGGTGGTCTCCCCGACCTTCACCGACGGCCTGATTGGTACGCCCAACGAGCTCAAGCTCAAATATTTGGCAGATAACGAATTCGCCAACCTCAAAGGAGAAGCGCTGCGCGACGCCATCTCGGCCAGCATCCGCGCCAAGGATGCGGACCTCAAGGGCAAGATGGTCTCCGAAGGCACGACTCCGCGCCAGCTGACCGACCTGATTGGTTCGCTCTGCGATTTGACCTCCGGTTCGGGAGACAAGGGCACCCCCATCGTACTCGTACAAGGTTACTTCGACAACTATACCACTGAGTAGCCATGAAAATCGGTTTTGACAACGCCAAATATGTGCGCATCCAGTCGGAGCACATCCGCGAGCGCATCGCCCAGTTCGGGGACAAACTTTACATGGAGTTCGGCGGCAAACTCTTCGACGATCACCATGCCAGTCGCGTCCTCCCCGGATTTGAGCCGGACAGCAAACTGAAGATGTTGACCCAACTGATCGACGACGTGGAGATCATCATCGTCATCAGCGCCATCGATATCGAGAAGAACAAGATCCGCAACGACCTGGGCATCACCTACGACGAAGACGTCCTCCGCCTGCGGGATGAGTTCCTCAGCCGCGGATTCCTCGTGGGAAGCGTTGTCATCACCCACTACAACGGACAGGCCAGCGCCGATGTTTATCGTGCCAAGCTCAAACGCAAGGGCATCAAGGTCTATTACCACCACACGATCGAGGGCTATCCAAACAACGTAGCGCTGATCGATTCCGAGGAGGGATTCGGCAAGAACGATTATGTCCAGACCACCCGCAAGCTGGTGGTGGTCACCGCTCCTGGGCCGGGCAGCGGCAAGATGGCCGTCTGCCTCAGCCAACTCTACCAGGAGCATCACCGGGGCGTCAAGGCGGGTTACGCCAAATTCGAGACTTTCCCCATCTGGAGCCTCCCGCTGAAACATCCCGTCAACATCGCCTACGAGGCCGCAACGGCCGATCTGAACGACGTCAACATGATTGACCCGTTCCATCTGGAGGCCTACGGAAAGACCGCCGTCAACTACAACCGCGACATCGAGATTTTCCCGGTGCTCGACGCCCTTTTCGAGGGCATATACGGTAAGAACCCCTATAAGTCACCCACCGATATGGGCGTGAACATGATCGGGTTCTGCATGAGTGACGAGGAGGTCTGCTGCAAGGCGGCCAAGGATGAGATCGTGCGCCGCTACTATTCCGCGCTCGGCAAACTGGCGGAGGGCGACTGTAACGACAACGAAGTGAACAAGATTGCCCTGCTGATGAAGCAGGCGCAGATCACCACCGAGTTCCGCCGCACCACGGTGGCGGCCAAACAGAAGATGGAAGAATCGGGCGTCCATTCCGCCGCGCTGGAACTGCTCGACGGCACCATCATCACCGCCAAGACCTCTCCGCTGCTGGGACCGAGCGCCGCGCTGATCCTCAACGTAACCAAGCACCTGGCCGGCATCGGTCACGACGTCAAACTCATCCCGCAGAGCATGATCGAGCCCATCCAGACCACCAAGGTCAGCTACCTGCACGGCCACAACCCGCGCCTTCATTCGGACGAAGTACTGGTGGCCCTCTCGATGCTCGCACCGCAGGATGACAACTGCCGCCGGGCGCTGGAGCACCTGCCCGACCTGCGCGGCTGCCAGATGCACTCCACCGTCATGCTCAGCGAAGTGGACCGCAAGATTTTCAAGAAACTCGGCGTAGAACTGACCTGCGACCCGGTCAAGA
>JAFSWO010000029.1 GCA_017450165.1 Bacteroidales bacterium
ACCTTATCGTTGTTGATGGAGGCGGAGAAGGAGAGCACGGCGGCGATTTCGGCCAACAGTTCGCGCTTGGAGCGCCCCGTGGTACCAAAGAGCCGCGAGCCGCTGACATCCACCAGCAGCATCACGGTCAGTTCCCGCTCCTCCTCAAAGACCTTGACATACGGGGCGCGGAGGCGGGCGGTGACATTCCAGTCCATATTGCGGACATCATCGCCATACTGATACTCACGCACTTCGCTGAAGGCCATACCCCTCCCCTTGAACGCGGAGTGGTATTCTCCGGCGAAGATCTGGTGGGAGAGCGCCTTCGTCCGTATCTCAATCTTGCGGACCTTCCTGAGCAATTCGTTGCTGTCCATTACGGAACCTCTACGGCATTAAGGATCTCGGAGATAATCTCTTCCGTGGTGACGTTCTCAGCCTCTGCCTCGTAGGTCAGGCCAATGCGGTGACGCAGCACGTCGTAACAGACGGCGCGCACATCCTCCGGAATGACGTAGCCGCGGCGCTTGATGAAGGCGTAGGCCTTGGCCGCCAGCGAAAGTGAGATGCTGGCACGCGGCGAACCGCCGTAGGCAATCATCTCTTTCAGCTTGGCCAGACCGTAATCTTCCGGATGACGGGTGGCGAAAACGATATCCACGATGTATTTCTCAATCTTTTCGTCCATATAGACGTCGCGGACCACCTCACGGGCGCGGATGATGTCTTCCGGCTTCAGCACCGTGGCGGGCTGCGGGAACTCGTGCAGGTTGTTCATGCGGATAATGAGCTTCTCCTCCTCTTTCTTGGGGTATGAGACCACCACCTTGAGCATGAAACGGTCCACCTGTGCCTCAGGCAGCGGGTAGGTACCCTCCTGCTCGATCGGGTTCTGGGTCGCCATTACCAGGAACGGTTCCGGCAGCTTGAAGGTCTCGTCGCCGATGGTCACCTGACGCTCCTGCATGGCCTCCAGCAGGGCGGACTGCACCTTGGCCGGGGAACGGTTGATCTCATCCGCCAGAATGAAGTTGGCAAAGACAGGGCCCTTCTTGATCTGGAACTGCTCGCTCTTCTGGCTGTAGATCATCGTACCCACGACATCAGCCGGCAAGAGGTCCGGCGTAAATTGGATTCTACTGAATTTGGCGTCCATAATACGGGCAAGGGTATTGATTGCCAGCGTTTTAGCCAAACCAGGCATACCCTCCAGGAGAATATGTCCGTTTGCCAGCAAGCCAATCAACAGGTTCTCTACCAGCGGCTTCTGTCCCACAATCACCTTGTTCATCTCCAAGGTGACGGCCTCCACGAACGCGCTCTCCTTTTCGATACGCTCATTAAGTTCTTTAATGTTTACGCTATCCATATTTATTGTTTAAAATGTTTTGTAAATTTGTCGGTTGTATCCGTGCAAAATTAACAATTTATGCGATTCTTCATCTCTCTTTCCTACAACGGTTCCCCGTTCTGCGGATGGCAGTCGCAGCCCGGTGTGACCAGCGTCCAGGGAGAACTGGAACGGGCGCTCTCCATCGCCTTCGGGGAGAAGGTGGAGGTGACCGGAGCCGGTCGGACGGACGCCGGGGTCAACGCACGGTACTACGTAGCGCACTTCGACCTGACGGCAGAGGAAATCAAAGAGCCGAATCAAACTGTACGCAAAATAAATGCCATACTTCCCAAAGAAATCTGTGTTTTTGGCATCTTTTCCGTTCCGGAAGGTGCTCATGCCCGCTACGATGCCGTCAGCCGCACCTATCGCTACTACCTGCACACCTCCAAAGACCCTTTTGCACGCTTCTCCTACCTATATACTTACACGCTGGACGTCGAGGCCATGAACCGCGCTGCAGCCCGTCTGGTGGGCACGCACGACTTCACTTCGCTGGAAAAGACCGGCAGTGACAACGGCACGTCGCTTTGTCAGGTCACCGAAGCCCGCTGGGAGCGGATCGACGCCACACACCTGGTCTTTACCGTGTCGGCCAACCGTTTCCTGCGCAACATGGTCCGCGCCATGGTGGGCACGTTGCTGGAGATCGGACGGGGCCGTCACGACGAGGCGTGGGTTGACGAGGTGCTCGCTGCCCGCGACCGTTGCAGTGCCGGCCAGTCCGTACCCGGAGAGGCACTGTTTTTGGAAGCAATCGTTTACCCTTACCCTTTGAAAACAATTTAATATCGTATCCATATGCTTTTCAACATTCTCCAAGCCAGTGAAGAACTTTCGTTCTCCATCTTTGCGATGGCTGCCAAGGGCGGCTGGCTGATGATCGTCCTGCTCCTGCTCTCCATCGTTGCCATCTACATCTTCGGCAGCAAATGGTGGGCGATCCACAAGGCCGGACAGATTGACAAAAACTTCATGAAAGACATCAAGGACTATATCCTGGAAGGCAAAGTCCGCACCGCGCGCGCCCTCTGCAAACGCAACGACTCCCCGATTGCCCGGATGGTGGACAAAGGTATCACCCGGATGGACCAGCCCCTCTCCGAGGTACAGGCAGCCGTCGAGAACGTCGGCAACCTGGAAGTGGCCCGGCTGGAAAAGGGTCTTCCGATTCTGGCAGCCATCTCCGGCGGCGCTCCGATGATCGGATTCCTCGGTACCGTGATCGGTATGGTGCAAGCCTTCTTCAATATGGCCCAGGCGGGAAGCAACGTGGACATCTCCCTCCTCTCGGGCGGTATCTACACCGCCATGATCA
>JAFSWO010000030.1 GCA_017450165.1 Bacteroidales bacterium
GAGGTGGAACTCGGCAAGCAGAAGGAGCGAGCCCGCAACGCCACGGCCATCGAGTCGAGCGACTGGGTGGAACTCGCCCCCTTCACCTCCACCGAATTCGTGGTGTACGAAGAGACGGCCACCGAGGTCCGCATCATGAAATACCGCACCGTCAAGGCCAAGAACAAGGAGATGATCCAGCTGGTATTCGACCGCACCCCGTTCTACGGAGAGAGCGGCGGCCAGGTGGGCGACTCGGGTGTAATCCGTTCGGCAGCCGGCGAGACCATCCGCATCACCGGCACCATCAAGGAGAACGGCCTGCCCATCCATATCGCGGAGCGCATCCCCGCACAGCCGGAAGCTGAGTTTACGGCCGAGGTTGACCTCGCACGTCGCGACGCCACCGCCGCCAACCACTCCGCCACCCACCTGCTGCAGTTCGCGCTGCGCGAGATTGTGGGCACCCATATCGAACAGAAGGGTTCCTTCGTCTGCCCGGACTACCTGCGATTCGACTTCTCTCACTATGAGAAGATTGCACCGGACGAGCTGCGTCAGGTGGAGCGCCGCGTCAACGAACTGATCCGCGCCGACCTGCCGCGCGACGAGCGTCGCGGAATGCCCATCGAGGAGGCGCGCAAACTAGGCGCCATGGCACTCTTCGGAGAGAAGTACGGCGATTCGGTACGCGTTATCCGTTTCGGTGATTCGGTAGAGCTCTGCGGCGGTACCCACGCATCGGCCACCGGCCGGATCGGCTACTTCCGCATCGTGGCTGAAAGTGCCGTGGCAGCCGGTGTACGCCGTATTGAAGCGGTGACCGGCGCAAAAGCCTGCGAACTGGCGGAAGCCGATGCCGATGCCTATGCAGCGGTGCGCGCCCTCTTCAACAACGTGCCGAACGTGGTGCCCGCCATCGAAAAGATGCTCGCCGAGAACGACTCCATGCGCGTCACGCTGGCGGAGGTCGAGCGGAAAAAACTCGCCGAACTGAAAGACAAACTGATGCACGAGGCCCGCGAGGTGAACGGCCACAAGGTGGTGGTTCTGCCGCAGGGCGTCTATAATCCCGACGATATCCGCAACATGGCCTTCATGATTCACAACGAGGCCACGAACACCGTCTTTGCAGCGGCGTTCCGCACCCCGGACGGCAAGGCCTGCCTGACGCTGATGTACACCGACGACCTGGTGGCTGCCGGTGCCGATGCGGCAGCCCGTATCCGTGAAGCCGCCAAGTTCATCCAGGGCGGTGGCGGCGGCCAGAAGTTCCTGGCCACCGCAGGCGGCAAGAACCCTGACGGACTCGCCGACGCCGAGCGCAAACTGACAGAATTTTCATGAAGAAACTCGACCGGTTCCTGATCAAGTCCTTTATTGGACCGTTCTTCATCACCTTCTTTCTGGTCATATTTACCCTGGCACTCCAGTTCCTGTGGGTTTATATCGACGAGTTGGTGGGGAAGGGACTCGGTTTGGGCGTTATCTTTGAATTCCTGGGCTGGGCGGCCTGCACGCTGATTCCCATGGCGTTGCCGCTGGCTACGCTGCTGGCCTCCATCATGACCCTGGGCGGCATGGGCGAGAAGAACGAACTGCTCGCCATGAAGGCGGCCGGCATCTCACTGCCGCGCATCCTCACGCCGCTCATCTGGGTTTCCGTGGTGATCAGTATCGGCGCGTTTTTCGCGGCCAACAACCTCATCCCGGTCTCCTACAGCAAGATATACACGCTCCGCGACGATATTCGCAAAACCAAGGAAGAGATCAAGATTCCGACGGGCACTTTCTACGACGGCATCGATGGCTATATCCTCCGGATTGACAGCCGCGACGACCGCACCAAGATGATGCACAAACTCATCATCTACGACCACACGGCGCACAACGGCAATACCTGCGTCACGCTGGCCGATTCGGGCCGGATGGTCATTTCGCCCGACAAGCAGAACCTGGTGTTCCATCTCTACGACGGTTGCTCCTATCAGGAGACCAACCGCATGAGCTACCGCGATACCACGCTGGATCTGAATCGGTTGAAATTCAAGGAGCAGGAGTTGATCATCTGCCTGGACAACTACACCTTCACCCGGTCGGACGACGACCGTTTCAGCGATGAGGTGATGGCCAAGGGGCTCCGGGCGCTCAGCCACGACCGCGATTCCATCTCCCACCGATACGATTCGCTGCGCTTCTATCAGATGAAGCGCGTATTGCGCACCTCCGCGCTCGAATACAACTTCCAGTTCGACTCTCTCTGGCTGGCCGACAAGATGCGCGGCAACCTGGCCTTGGATTCGTTGCTCGCGGACATTTCCCCTGAGATGCGGCTGGAGGCCATCCGCAACGCGGCCGGCAACATCCCGCTGATGGTGGATCAGATAGAGAACTGTGTCCGTGAAGACTACCACTATGTGGACCCGTTGCGGCGCACCAATATCGAATGGTATCGCAAGTTCACCCTCAGCATCGCCTGCTTCATTTTCTTCTTTATCGGAGGCCCGCTGGGGGCGATTATCCGCAAGGGTGGATTCGGCACGCCGGTCATCATCTCCATCTTCTTCTTCCTGATCTACTACATCATCGATATCACCGGCAAGAAACTGGCGCGTGAAGGCACCATCACGCCGTTCGAGGGTACCTTCATCTCCACCGCCATCCTACTGCCAATCGGTATCTACCTGACATATCGCTCCACCAAGGACTCGTCGCTGGTCAACTTTGACAGCTACAAGGTCTTCTTCAAGAACCTGGGAGTCTGGATCAAGCGCGGCTACTACAAGGTCCGCAACCTCTTCCGCAAGGACTTCGGACGAATCCGCATTGTTTACATGGGTACGCCGGAATTCGCCTGCGGACCGCTGGATGCGCTGTTGAAGGCCGGATTCGATGTGTGCGCCGTGGTGACCGTGCCCGACAAGCCGAGCGGACGGGGACAGAAGGTGAACGAGAGCGCCGTCAAGCGCTATGCCCTGGAGCACGGCCTGCCGGTGCTGCAGCCCGAGAAACTGCGCGATCCGGCGTTCCTGGAGCAGCTGCGCGCCTTCAAGGCAAACCTCTTTGTGGTGGTGGCCTTCCGGATGCTGCCGCGCGAGGTTTGGGCGATGCCGCGCCTGGGTACCTTCAACCTGCACGCTTCGCTGCTGCCGCAGTATCGCGGCGCCGCCCCCATCAACTGGGCGCTGATCAACGGCGAACGGCAGACAGGCGTAACCACCTTTATGATCGACGAGCAGATCGATACCGGCCGAATCCTGAAGCAGCAGAGCTATCTGATTGAGGATTACGACAATGCCGGATCGCTCCACGATACATTGATGGAGATGGGATCAAAGCTTGTCGTCCAGACCGTCGAGGAGATTCGCGACCACCGGACCAAGCCGCAGAACCAGGATGTGGACCACGTCACACTGCGTCCGGCACCGAAGCTCACCAAAGAACTGGGACGGATTGACTGGAACCGCAGCGCCCGCGAGATCAACAATCTCATCCGCGGCCTGAGCCCCTACCCCGCAGCGTGGTCGATCTTCGTGAACGAAGCCGGTGAGGAGATTCCCGTGAAGATTTACGAATCGTACGTAGTTCGGGAGTCCACCCTCGCGCAACCGGAACCGTCTGACTCGGGAACACTATCTACGGACGGCAAGAACTGGATTCAAGTACGCTGCGGCCGCGATGTGCTGCGCATCACCGAACTGCAGGTGGCCGGCAAGAAGCGTATGGATGTGTCCAGCTTCCTGCTCGGCTTCCGCGACCTTGAGAAGCACCGTCTCGTCTAATCAGCGGTCGAAGTTGCGGGAGGCGAAGGGAAGGGCCAGGCGGAGGGCCTGGTGCCAGTATTCCCAGGTGTGGGCGCCGTTGCGGACGCGGAATTCGGCGGGGACACCGCGGGTGCGCATCTGGAAGTAAAGGTCCACGGAGAGTTTCAGCAGGAAATCATCATCGCCGCAGTCGATAAACCATTTGACGGTACGCAAGGCGTCCAGTGTTTCGGGGGTGGCCTTCTCCACGAAATCAATGGCGGAGTGGTCGCTCACCGACTGGCAGAGAATGGCGAACTTGTTCTCCTTGCCGCGGGCACCGACTTCCGTCATTTTGTTGTCCAGCCAGGCACTCATCGCGTAGCAGCTCGAAAACATGTCGGGATGGCGCTGGCAGTAAACGACACTGCCGCCACCACCCATCGAGAGCCCCATCACCGCACGGTGACCTTTGTCGCCTCCGCAGCGGTAGCGGGCCTCCAGGGTCGGGATCAGCTCCTGAAAGAAGAAGTCTTCATAGTTCCAGCCCGGCATGTTGAAATAGCCGTTCCAGACCTCCTGAGGCTTGGGATGGCCCGCGTTGGGCATGATGATGACCGCCTTGGCCGATTCGCCGGAGGCCATCAGTTCGTCAGCGACGCCTTTCATGTGGCCCTTCTTCTGCCAACCTTCCCAGGTATCGGTCAGGCCGTGAAGCAGATAGATGACAGGATACGGGTCGTTGGATTTATTGAATCCGTCCGGAAGATAGATGTTGCAATGAATGGTTGCACCCAGAATGCGACTCTGCAGGGAGTCGGCTACGAGCCGGCCGGCAGCGGAAGAGACGACGCTCGCTGCCATCAACAACAGGAAAACGAGAACAGACTTTTTCATGGCCTTCATTTTTAGTTTCTTGTCTACAAAGATACGCGAGAATTTTGTTATCTTTGACGATTATCGCAAAAAACGCAGAATCCCGCCATGTCGCAACCCAGAGTCATCGGCATCTTCGGAGACCGAAACGTAGGTAAAAGCTCGCTGATCAACGCATTGACCGGTCAGGAGGTGGCCATCGTATCCGATGTGGCCGGCACGACGACCGACCCTGTTCGCAAGCGCATTGAACTGCCGGGAATCGGCATCTGCACGGTGATTGACACCGCCGGGCTGGACGACGACGGCGGAGCGTTGGGACGCGAGCGGGTGGCCAAAAGTCTGGCCGCCGCGCAGCAGGTGGACCTGGGCATCCTGGTCTTTGCCGGAAACCGTTTTCCGGAAGGGGCTGCACGGGTGGCGGACCTGCTGCAGAAATTGAATGTCCCTCTGGTCCTGGTGCACAACAAGAGCGACCTGGAACCGCTAAAGGATGACCTTCGCACGCAGCTGAATAACGAATACAAGACCGAGCCCGTGGAATACTCGAGCATCGCGCGGGACACGGCCGCCCGCGACCGGCTGACCGCCGCCATCCGCGATGCCGTCAGCGGCACTGCTGCCATCGAACGTCCGATGTTCGAAGGACTGGTGGCCGAGGGTCGACAGATCGTACTGGTCTGTCCGATTGACAGTGAAGCGCCGCAGGGCCGGCTGATTCTGCCGCAGGTCAATGCCATCCGCGCCATTTTGGACGGCGGCGGCGTTGCCACGGTGCTGCAGCCCGAACAGCTCGCCGATTATCTGGCCAAGGCCGATGGCAAAGTCGACCTGGTGGTCACCGACAGCCAGGCCTTCGCCCGCGTGGCCGCCATCGTTCCGGAGGCCATCCCCCTCACCTCTTTCAGCATGCTGCTGGCGCGAAGCCGGGGCAGTTTTGAGGCCTACAAGGCCGGTGTGGCGACGCTGGATAACCTGAAAGACGGCGACCGCATCCTGATGCTGGAATCCTGCACCCACCACGCAAACTGCGAGGATATCGGCCGCGTGAAACTGCCGGCCCTCATCCGCAAACACAGCGGCAAACAGCTCGAGTTCGAGATGGTGAGCGGTCTGGATGACCCGGGAGACCTTTCACAATACGTGCTGGCCATTCAGTGCGGCGGCTGCATGGTCACCGCGCGCCAGCTGCAGAATCGCCTGCAAGCCGTCATCGAGGCCGGCGTTCCGGTGGTCAACTACGGTATGGCGATCGCCTGGTTAACAGGTATTTATAAACGAGCACTGCAACCTCTTCTCCTCACAAAAAAACATGAATAGACGATTAATCGCCCTGCCGGCTTTGTTGGCAACGCTTTTCCTAGCCACAGGATGCCCGGACACGCCGCCCATCGAGCCCGAGTCCGCGGACCATTTTGAGGCCTCCCTGGAAGCACTCGAAGGGTATGGCAAGCCCGCCTGGCCTAAGGAGGCCGTTATCCGGATCGTTCCGGAAGGCACAAGTCAGGATTTTCGCATCCCTTTTGCCGGATCGCTGGCCGTGGATGGCTCCCTCGCCTCGTTCCGGGCTGACAATTATAAGGATTACGAGAAGGCATGCCTGGCCCTCTGGCCGGAAAACCTGACCGTGGTCCGCGACGGCGAAAACCTGAGTGTTGGCCTGCCGCAGATCCGCTACAACGAAGAAGGCGGCTTTAACCTGCAGGATATGCCGATGGTTGCACTGGGTGGCGCAGATGCGCGGCTGAACTTTCATCACCTGTGCAACGTGGTGGAGGTCAGCTATGACGCGGCCCGCCCCATTCGCGAGATTCAGCTCCGCTCCAAGAAAGACGAGGCTCTGTGGGGTGAGGCCATCGTCACGCTTTCGGAGGCCGGCGTGCCGACACACGTCATTTGTGAGAATACCGCCGAAGACCGCAACATCTTGATCCTGCGGCTGTGCGACGATGAGGCAGGCGAGCCGGGCACGGAGCCTTTCGTGACCGGCGGCAACTCTACCGTCACAAGCGGCATCCTGAACGGAAGCCAGTTGCCGGGGCGCAGAAGCTGCTGTTTTATCGTTCCCCCCGAAGCGCTGGGAGCTGGATTCGTGCTGACCATCCTGGATGAAGGGTTCGGTTATATGCAACAGGAAGAGGAGGCCCCCGGAGCAGGACGCGCCCGCTACGTCGCCTTTGATCCGGTGAACTACAAGGATGCATCGGAAGAGGTCACCATTCGCGAAGATGTGCTGAACAAGGCCTTCTACAAAGATTTGTTTCTCAACAGCGGTATGTTCCTCACGACCAACGATACGCTGCCCGTGTCCGACTTCCTGGGGCTCGAGATCGAGCACATGATGATTGCGCGCAGCAACCCCACGGCGGCGGATTATGCCGCCCAGACCGCCATGGTGGCCGGATCCAACGAGGATACCAACGGCCGCCTGCTCTATCCCGACGGGGAACCGCGCTACCGCATGGTCTATGTGCGCGGCGGCGGATCCAGCGATCACGGTTATTCCCTGGGGCCCGACGGCCGCGACCGCTTCCGCGCCTTTGTGGCACAGGGCGGGTCGTATCTCGGATCGTGTGCCGGCGCCTACGTGGCCACGAGGGGAACCTCCCTCAACGGCACCACTTCCGGCAACTACATGGGCATCTGGCCGGGGCATTGCAATTCGCTCTCCACGAAGCAGATCTATCCGGGCCACGTGCTCCCGACCGACAGTCCGCTGCTGCAATACTACGATTTCGGCGGCGACTACTATATTGATTCGGTCCGCCACCACAACGGCCCTTGCTTCATCAACTACGACTGTGTACCGGGCACCGAGGTGCTCACCCGTTTCGATATTCCCGACTCCACCAAGATGCACGGCCATCCGGCCATCATCGCCTGGAAACAGGACAAGTGGACCGGACGCGTCATTCCGTGCGGATCGCACCCTGAACAGGTCCCCAGCGGGGAGAACCTCCTGCTGATGGCCGCCATGGTGCGCTATTGCTTTGACGGGTTGGGCATCGCCAAGGTGAAGGGCATCCTCCACAATGGCGAGACCCGCCGGATGACCTGCACCACGGAAGACCAGAAACCGGCCTACACCCGGATCGGCGACAGGCAGTGCCACCACTTTGTCTTTGCCCTGCCCGACGGCGCCCGAAACGTCCGGGTCCGGCTCGCCTCGCTCGAAGGGTATCAGCTGAGCCTGCGGCTCGCCAAAGGGACCTTCGCCTTCAAGGAGGATGCGCAGTACGCGCTGGAAAATACCGAGCCCTGGAAGGAACTCTACTGGCCCACGCTGGAAGCGGGCACCTGGTATGTCGGCGTGCAGTGCGAATCCGTCCCGACCGTCGTCACCAATCACGGTAAGTTCGGTACGGAATATGCCGATACGGGTGTCCTCAACGGAGCACCTTATACAATCAGTGTTTCATGGGAGTATTAATGGAGGAGCCGCTATGAAAAAGATCTTTGCAATCCCGATGATTCTTCTGTCCGCCGCCCTTTGCCTGACGGGCTGCTCCCTGACGGGTCCCTGCGTTCCGGATGACGGGAAGGTGACCGCCTCCCTGGAGGCGATGACCCGCACCCAGTTGCTGCCAGAAGGCAACCTTTACCAGGTGCTCTGGCGTACCGGAGACCGGATTGCCGTCACCGACGGTACCGTCACCGCATGCTATACAGCTGAATCCGGTGGCGCCGCTACCGCCACTTTCGCTCCCGAAGGGACGCCGACTCTCTCTTCCGGCCCCTATACCGCCTGGTATCCGGCCTCCCTGGCCGACGGCATCCTGCCCTCCGTCCAGACCTACCGGGCCGGCGGCGTGGCAGAGGTACCGATGTGCGCTACCTCGGAAGATCTGACTTTTGGATTTTGTAACCTGGGCGGTTTTATCCGTTTGGATGTAACCACCGCGCTGACAGATATCAAGATTGACCGAATCGTGCTGAAAGCTGACCAGGGCCTCAGCGGACAGTTCTTCCGCAGCGGAAAGCAGGCTGTCGTTCCCGGAAGCGACGGCGTCCGGCTGGACTGTGGCGGCGTGGCCCTGGGCACAAATCCCGTCTCGTTCTACATCAGCGTTCCGGCCAACACTTACACGGGCCTCACCATTACGATTTACACCCCGGATGGGAAGAGTCAGCAGATTTGCCTCAAGGAGGATGCCTCCTACAGCGTGAAGCGCAACGAAGTCTGTGAGATTTCGCTCGTGGCCGGGGATTTTGAAACGAACCATTTTGAGCCGGCTTACCTGCGTCCCGGTAACGATTTCAACCATACCATCAAGTTGCTGAGCGGCACCAAACGCGGTGTCACCACGGCCGATACCGCCGTCAAGCGGGTGGTCTTCGAAACCGGCAGCAAAGTCACGAAGGGTCTGCGGGTTGACTCTTACGACTCCCCCTGGCCCATCTATATGAACTGGAACGGTACAGACAGCACCATCACCGTCTCGACGGCAGCAGGCAGTTTCCGCTCCAACAAAATGTGCTGTTACATGTTCTCCTATCTCTACATGCTGGAGGAAATCGTAAACTTCCAATCGCTGGACACCACGCCGGCCGAGGACATGGGCAATATGTTCATCTATGCCGGCAGCCGGGCGCCCCGACTGGTCTTTGACATCAGCGCAATGCGAACCCCAAACGTCACGGTCTTCTACCGGATGTTCCAACACTGCGAGAGCCTTGAGTCCCTGGACCTGAGTAACTTCGAGACCTCTTCGGTAGTGAACATGGATAACATGTTCGCCCACTGCTACCGACTCAAGACAGTGAACTTATCCTCTTTCGATACAAGGAACGTAGCCACCTTCCGAAGCTTTTTCAACCGGTGCGACGCCATTGAAGAGCTCGATCTGGACAACTTCAACACCGACAAAGGCGTACTGATGAGCTACATGTTCTACAGCATGGCAAGCCTTCGCAAGCTTTCCATCCGCGGGATGGACGTCAACCGCTCCGCCACGAACATTACCTATTTCTTCCAGAAATGCCCGAATCTGACGGAACTCAATGTGGGCGACGGTTTCCGCAAGCCTGACAATTCTATTCCCACCAACTTCTTTACGATTAATTCGGAGACGGACGGCGTGCGTACCGCATCGAATCCCGGAATGCTGACCATCCGCTGCACCCAGAATTCAGCCGACTGGCTGGCTAAAACCAATTTACGCTGGGTTCACAGCGGTTACAAATCCGCGACGCCCGTCACGGTGAACTTCGTGGACGACGCTACCGGAAATCCGCTTTCCGTCACGTGGGCCGCCAATTAGCATTTTCCTATGTTTTGATTTGTATTTTCAACTGAATATCTGTACTTTTGAAAAACCATTAATTCAATACTCCAATTCGCTATGAATATCACACCTAACGCCCAGAAGTATATCGATCTGGAAAACCAATACGGTGCTCATAACTACCATCCGCTTCCCGTGGTCCTCGCCAAGGGTAAGGGTCCCTTCGTATGGGATGTTGACGGAAAACGCTATTTTGACTTCCTCTCCGCCTATTCCGCTGTCAACCAGGGTCACTGCCACCCGAAGATCGTGAAAGCGCTCTGCGACCAGGCTCAGGAACTCTGCCTCACCTCGCGTGCCTTCTACAACGACTGCCTCGGCCCGTACGAGAAGTTTGCTACGGAGTTTTTCGGCTACGACAAACTGTTGCCCATGAACTCGGGCGCAGAGGCTGTCGAGACCGCATTGAAACTGGCTCGCCGCTGGGGTTACAAGGTCAAAGGCATTCCGGAGAACGAGGCGCTGATCGTGGTCTGCAACGGCAACTTCCACGGCCGTACCATCACCATCGTCACCATGTCGTCCGATCCGGACAGCTACAGCCAGTACGGTCCCTTCACCCCCGGCTTCATCCAGATTCCTTACAACGATACCGAGGCACTGGCCAAGGTGCTGGACGAGAAGGCCGACCGCATCTGCGCGATGCTCGTGGAGCCCATTCAGGGCGAGGCCGGCGTCTATGTTCCGGACGAGGGATACATCAAGAAGTGCTACGACCTTTGCCACGCACACAACGTACTCTTCGTAGCCGACGAGGTTCAGACCGGTATCGGCCGTACGGGCAAGATGTTCGCCTGCGATCATGAAGGCGTCCGTCCGGATATGATTACCATCGGCAAGGCCCTCTCGGGCGGTGTGCTCCCCGTCTCCGCCGTGCTGGCAGACGACGAGATCATGCTGACCATCCTTCCGGGCGAACACGGTTCGACCTTCGGCGGCTTCCCGCTGGCAGCCAAAGTGGCCGTCGCCGCCCTCGAGGTGATCCGCGACGAACACCTCACGGAGAACGCCGCCCGCCTGGGCGAGATTTTCCGTGAAGAGGTCATGAAGATCAAATCCCGCTTCATCAAGTCGGTTCGCGGCAAGGGTCTCCTGAACGCCGTCATCACCGAACCGCAAGACGGTATCGAGGCGTGGGACATCTGCCTGAAGATGGCTGAAAAAGGTCTGCTCGCCAAACCGACCCATCGCCACATCATCCGCTTCGCTCCGCCGTTGGTCATCACCGAGGCCGAGCTCCGCGAAGGTATCGCCATCATCAAAGAGGTTTTCGAGAGCCTGTAAAAGGTATTCACACAAAAAGAGGGCGGCCAAAAGGGTCGCCCTCTTTTTGTGTCACGCCTTCTCCTACAGCCCAGCTTTGCGGCGGCAAGCAGCGAGCATGTCGTCGATAACGGCTTCCATATCCCAGGTGGGTTTCCAGCCCCACTCGGCGCGGGCGCAGCTGTCGTCCATCTGATTGGGCCAGCTGTCTGCGATGGCAGCCTTGATGGGATC
>JAFSWO010000031.1 GCA_017450165.1 Bacteroidales bacterium
ACTGCCCTACCCCGATGGATTTGGGATCGATCTTGACCAGTTCGGCCAGCGGGTCCATCAGCCGTCGACCGATCGAAACCGCGCCGCGGACCGTCACATCGTACTCGGGGAACTCTTCGCGCGCCGTGTCGGAAGCGGAATAGACCGATGCGCCATCCTCGTTGACCGAGAAGACGCGGATTCCCTCGGGCAGCGCGATTTTCCGGATAAACTCTTCCGTCTCGCGGCCGGCCGTACCGTTGCCGATGGCAATCACCTCGATGCCGTAGGCCTCCACCATGGCGGAGAGTTTCTTCATCGATGCAAATTTCTCACTGACCGGTGGATGCGGATAGATGGTCTCATTGTGCAGCAGATTGCCCTGCGCATCCAGACAGACCACCTTGCAGCCGGTCCGGAAGCCCGGATCGATAGCCAGCGTGCGCTTCTGACCGATGGGGGCCGCCAGCAACAATTGGCGCAGATTCTCGCCGAAGACGCGGATCGCCTCCACGTCGGCCTTCTCCTTGGCGATGCCGAGGGCCTCGTTCTCAATCGAAGGATGCAGCAGGCGCTTGTAGGAATCGGCGATGGCCAGATTCCACTGCGTACGGCAGGCGGGGGAAGGACGCCGCTTTCCGTTGAAAATGTTGCGCTCGATGCGCTCGGTGGCATAATCCGGATTTACCTCTACGCGAACCGAGAGCATCTCCTCGCTCACGCCGCGCAGAATGGCCAGCAATCGATGCGACGGAATCTTGTCCAGACGCTGCGAAAAGTCGAACCAGTTGCGGTACTTGTCGGCCTTTTCCGCCTCCTCTTTGCCGCGGGCCGGCCGGCTGACGACGGTACCCCAGCGCAGATAGAGGTCGCGCAGGTCCGCCCGGATGCGGCTGGTTTCGGCAAGCTGCTCCGCCAGGATGTCGCGTGCCCCGGAGAGGGCCGCCTCCACATCCTCCACCTCGCCCTTCACGAAGCGGCGGGCCAGCGACTGGGGATCGTCGGCCTGCATCGCGGCGATGACCTCGGCCAGCGGCTCCAGCCCCCGCTCGCGCGCCACGGAAGCCCGCGTGCGGCGCTTGGGCCGATACGGCAGATAGAGGTCCTCCACTTCGCGCGGATCTACCGACTGCTCGATAGCCCCGCGCAGTTCGTCGGTCAGTTTGCCCTGCTCCTCAATGCTGGAGAGCACCGCCTCCTTGCGCTTTTCCAATTCGGTAAAGAGCTGGTGCCAGTGCTTCACCTCGGCCACCTGCGTCTCGTCGAGTGCGCCGGTGCGTTCCTTTCGGTAGCGGCTGATAAAGGGAATGGTGGCCCCCTCTTCGAAGAGGGCGATACAATTATCTACCTGCCAGGAGGCAATTTGCATCTTCACGGCTATGTGAGAGACGTACAGATTATTCATGGGAGACTTCCTGCAATTGTTCGCGATACGAAGAGAAGATCTTGGACTTGGAGACAAAGCCCACGTAGCACCCCTTGTCGTCCACGACAGGAAGGTTCCAGGCGCCCGTAATTTCAAATTTGTCCATCACCGCATCCATCTTTTCGTTGACATTGATGGTGGCGGGAGCGCTCTTGAGGTATTCAGAAATCGTATGCGTGTAGTACTTGGATGTATCGAACATCACCTCACGGACGTCGTTCAGGAAGATGACGCCCAGGAAGTGATGGGCCTCGTCCATCACCGGAAAGATATTGCGCTCGGAGCTGGAGATGGCCTTGACCAGGTCGCCCAGCGAGCGGTCGCCGATGAGCGGCGCGAAGTCGGTTTCAATGAAATCGGAAAGCTTGAGCAGCGTCAGTACCGCCTTGTCACTGTCGTGCGTCAGCAGTTCGCCCTGCTTGGCGATTCGTTTGGTATAGATGGAATACTGCTCCACGTAGCGAATGGTTGCAAAGGAGACAGCCGAACACAAAATCAAGGGAATCAGCAGGTTGTACCCGCCCGTGATTTCGGCGATCAGGAAGATGGCCGTCAGCGGGGCCTGCATCACGCCGGCCATCATACCGGCCATACCCACCAGTACGAAGTTGGCCTCTGGAATGGCATGGATGCCGGTCAGGTTGATCAGCCGGGCCAGCACAAATCCGGCCACCGCACCGGTGAAAAGGGTCGGACCGAAGGTACCACCCACGCCGCCCCCTGCATTGGTCATGGCAGTGGCGAAGACCTTCAGGAAGAGGATGGCCGTAAAAAAGATCAGGATGGCCCACTTGCTTTCCAGCAGTGGATTGGTGAGCAGGCCGCCCATGATGCGGCTGGGCGCATTGGAGAGCATCAGGTTCAGCGAGTCGTACCCTTCGCCGTAGAGCGGGGGAAAGAGGAAGACCAGCAGACCCATGGAAACCGCGCCGATCAGCCAGCGGATGCCCGGTTTCCGCACCGCACGCATTTTGTCTTCCGTCCAGAGGGAGGTCCGGATGAAGTAGATGGACATGGCACCGCAGAAGATGCCGAGCAGCAGATAATAGGGCAGGTTCCCCATGGAGAACTCTTCCAGTGTGCTGGTAAAGGCGACCGCATTGCCCAGGAAGAGATAGGAAATCACTGTCGCCGTGACCGAAGAGACCAGCAGCGGCAGGATAGAGGTCATGGAAATATTGAAAAGCAGCACCTCCAGGGTAAAGAGCACGCCGGAGAGCGGCGCCTTGAAAATGCCTGCCACGGCACCGGCCGCACCGCATCCCAGCAGAATGGTCACATCCTTATAGGAAAGATGGAAGAGCCGTGCGATACTGGAACCCAGGGCCGCACCCGAATAGACGATGGGGGCCTCCGCTCCCACGCTGCCGCCGAATCCGATGGTAACGGAGCTGGAGATGATGGACGACCAGGTATTGCGGGCGCCGATATGGGATTTTTCCTTGGAGACGGCCTGAAGCACGCGCGTCACGCCATGGCTGATGTCCTCCTTCACCACGTACTTGACGAATAGGAAGGAGAGCAACATACCGATGCCCGGATAGATCAGGTAGAAATAATTGTAGGAAGGGGCGTCGAACCACGCGGTGAGTCCGCCGCGGATTAAATCAATCAACTTCTTGAGAATGACCGCCATTGCCCCGCTGCACAAACCGACGACGAGGGCCAGCGTCATCAGGATGGTCTTTTCCGGCAGGGCCTTGAATCTGTCACCGAGTGTTTTGAAGAAGTTGCGCATCGAGGGTTTCTTTCCGGCTATTCCTCCGCCTCGTCGTCACCGTCAGAATTACCTGCGGCCGCGATATCTTCATCCGAAACTGCCGGGAAGCCATTGTCTTCCTCGTCTCCGGAATTGCCGTTATCATTGTCCTCATCCTTGAAGAGATCGTCCTGGATATCTTCAATATCATCTACCTTTACCTTGATTTTCACGAGATAGATGGCGCCAGGAACCTCAAGTGAAACGGCGTGGAAAAAGTCGCCGTTAGGCTTCTCCACTTTGATGATGTCACTGAAATAGTCCGCATAGCCCTTGGGGTATTTCTCCCGGAAGGCGTCCATAAGTTCCTGCGACATATTGTCGTAGCTGATGACGGCGCGTTTGATTGGCGTATTGTCTGACATAAATGATTGCTTTAATCAGGTGCAATAATAGGGAGTTTTGGTTTACCAACCAAAAAAAAATCGTATTTTAGCGGAAATTCTACAGAGCATTTAAAATGGATAAAAAGACCCTGACCATCGACTACACCGAATATGGCTCCATCGATGAACTCGAGCCGAAATACAAAGAACTGATGACGGCGGCAATCGATGCCCTCAAAGGATCCTATGCCCCCTACTCCAAATTCAATGTCGGAGCGGCTGTACGGCTGCGCAACGGCATAGTGGTCAAGGGGGCCAATCAGGAGAATGCCGCCTTCCCTTCCGGCCTCTGCGCCGAGCGGGTGGCGATGTTTTCAGCCGCTGCACGCTATCCGGAGGAGTCGTTTGACGCGCTGGCCCTGATTGCCGCCCAGAACGGCGACCTGCAGCCCGCGCCCAGCTATCCCTGCGGCGCCTGCAGGCAGGTGATGGCCCAGTACGAAACCAAATTCGGCAAGCCGATCAAGATTCTGGTGGGAAGCAAAAAGAAGATTCAGGTCTTCGAGAATGTCAGCGCCCTGCTGCCCTTTGTGTTTACAGACATTTAGCCGTGGCACAAAAAAAGGGTAAGCTGATTATATCGCACCGCTTCAACCACCTACCCTTGCTGCGGTCAAGCCCTGGGGGAGTTCAGTGGGAGCTGGTCGTATAAGACTTACCCGGGGACAAAAGTAGAGGTTTTTTTTGAATAATGAAAATTTGCGTCGGACTTTCGGGAGGCGTTGACTCCAG
>JAFSWO010000032.1 GCA_017450165.1 Bacteroidales bacterium
AAAGTCTCGACCTCCATATCATCGACATCACCCACAACTCCATCCGGGCCGGCGCCACCGAGATTACCATCGAGATGGAAGACAGCGCCGCGCGCGACCTGCTCTCGATCAAGATCATCGACAACGGCTGCGGCATGCCGGAGGATATGATTGCCGCCATCAACGACCGCTTTTACTCCTGCCGCAAGGAGCGCAAGATCGGAATGGGCATCGCGCTGCTGAAGTTCCACTCGCAGATGTGCAACGGCAATTTCTACCTCAAGTCGAAGGTGGGTGAGGGGACCGAGATTTACGCCTCCTACCAGCGCTCGCATATCGACCTGCAGCCCAAGGGCGACCTCTCCGGCTGCTTCGCGAGTTTCATCTGCCAGTACCAGAACATCAACTTCATCATCCGTTATATCACGGACGAGGAAACCTTCGAACTGAGCACGGCCGATGTCAAGGAGGTCTTCGAGGGGATGAACCTCAATGATCCGGACATCCTCCGGAGTCTTACGGAACTGATTCACGAAAACATTGGAGCATAGCGCTATGGCAACGAAAGCAAAGACGGTCTGGTACTGCACCTCCTGCGGCAACGAGAGCCCCAAATGGATGGGCCGCTGCCCGGCGTGCGGCGAGTGGAATACGATGGTGGAAGAGCCCAAACCGGCCCGTTCTGCAGCCGGTGGCAGCGCCTCGACGCCCAGCCGCAACCGTGCTTTTCTGGCGGTTGAGGAGGCACGTCCCAGGCCGCTCCACGAGATCGATTTCTCCGACGAGAGCCGTCTTACGCTTGGTAATGGGGAACTGGACCGCATCCTGGGCGGCGGCCTGGTGGAAGGCTCGATGGTCCTCATCGGCGGCGAGCCGGGTATCGGCAAATCCACTCTCTCGCTCCAGATTCCGCTGCATTGCCAAGGGCTCAAGACGCTCTATGTCAGCGGGGAGGAGAGCGCCAAACAGATCAAGCTTCGCGCCCAGCGCCTGGGCGGCGACGACAGCGCCTGCCTCGTGCTGAGCGAAACCCTGCTCGAAAATATCCTGGACCGCGCCCGCGAGGTGCAGCCGCAGCTGCTGATCGTGGATTCCATCCAGACCATCTTCAGCGAGGCGGTGGAATCGGCCGCCGGCAGCGTCTCGCAGGTGCGGGAGTGCGCCGCTTCGCTCCTGCGCTACGCCAAGGAGAGCGGCACTCCGGTCCTCCTGATCGGTCACATCACCAAGGACGGCACCATCGCCGGCCCCAAGGTGCTGGAGCATATCGTGGATGTCGTCCTGCAGTTTGAAGGCGACACCAAGGGGGCGTATCGTATCCTGCGCAGCATCAAGAACCGCTTTGGCAGCACCGACGAACTGGCGGTCTTCGAGATGACCGGCACGGGGCTGCGCGAGGTCTCCAACCCGTCGGAAATCCTCATCCCGATGCACCAGGACAACCTCTCCGGCGTGGCGGTCAGCGCCATGATGGACGGCACCCGTCCCTTCCTGATCGAGATCCAGGCCCTCGTCAGCACCGCCGCTTACGGCACGCCGCAGCGCTCCGCCACGGGCTACGACGGCCGCCGGCTCAACATGCTGCTGGCCGTGCTCGAAAAGCGTGCCGGCTTCAAGCTGGCCGCCAAGGATGTCTTCCTGAATATCGCCGGCGGCCTCCGCGTGGCCGACCCGGCCTGCGATCTGGCCATCGTCGCATCGGTGCTCTCGTCCAACTTCGACCTCTTCATCTCGCCAAAGGTCTGCTTTGCCGGCGAGGTGGGCCTCAGTGGCGAGATCCGTCCCGTCCCGCAGGTCGAACGCCGGATCGCCGAAGCCGCCAAGCTCGGCTTCGAGGCCATCTACGTCTCCTCCTTCAGCCGCGCCGAAGCCCTCAAACCGAGGAGCGGGAACATCCGGATCATCCCGATCCCGGACATCCCCGCCCTCTGCCGCAGCCTGTTCCAATAGGCATCCAATCATCTTTTTTCAGTAATTTAGATTCTTTTTGGGGGGGGCAATATTTTTTCTTAAATTTGGAAAGCTATTTAAATAAAACTGTCCCTATGAAAGCTAAAATATTGATCGTAACAGTGGCCGTTTTGGCACTGTTCTCAGTTGGAACTGCGGCGGCAGAAAACACCGGTCATTTCCAGGGAAATGTCAGTGTTTCTCCGCTGGGTGTCTTCTGGAAGACACATCTTGCCGCTGATGCTTCTTTCGGCTGGCGATTGAACAATTGGTTTTACGCAGGAGTTGGCACGGGCTGTCATTATCTTCACGATTCCTACCGGGACGGTAGCGGCAATATCGTGGACAACGGCTGGTCTCCTGCCATTCCGCTCTATCTGGATATGGTTGGATATCTTCCGTTTCCGAACAAATCGTCCGCCCTCTATCTGGGCGTGGAAGCCGGCGGTATGTACGCGCTGAGTCAGCAGTATTCTCAGCAGAAATACTACCTGGCCGCCGCAAAGACCGGCGTTGATATCGCCGTCAGCGACCGCCTGGGCGTAACGTTGGGCGTTTCTTTCATCTCGTCCCTGAAGGCAGATTTTTCCGGACTCGCCCTCTCGCTCGGCCTCCGCTTTTAGCCTTGGCGGCTAACTCACTGTCTGCCAACTGATAATACAAAGCACTGGTACCTCAAATGGATACCAGTGCTTTGCGTTTTACGCTGAGTGTCAGCGGTTTAACCGCCAAGGCTATTTCGCTGCGGCGTCCACCAGCAGTTTGAAGATGTTGGTGAAGATGGTTTCACCGCCGGTGCAGAGCGCTTCGGGGTGGAACTGCGTGCCCATGATGATGCCGCCGCCGTCTTCGTAGTTCTTCAGCGGAGCGACTCTTTCAACAGCCTCGATGATTCCGTCCGGGGACTTGGCCACGACCTTGAAACCCTGCGGAACGCCCTTGATGGCCTGGTGGTGGAAGGAGTTCACGACGGCCTTGTTGGAGCCGAGCGCCTTCTCCAGGAAACTGCCCTTCTCAATCTTGATGCTGTGGGTACCGTAAGCGCCGGTCGTACCGGTCTGACGATGCTTGATGTAGCTCGATTTGACCTGTGAAGGAATATCCTGCCAGAGGCTGCCGCCAAAAGCCACAGCCATCAGCTGTTCGCCGCGGCAGATGCCCAGAACCGGGATGCCGCGTTTCACGGCTGCACGGATCAGCTTGACATCGAAAACGTCGCGGGCGGGTTCGATTTCACCCATGTCGCGGATCGGCTCTTCGTTGAAATACTTGAGCGGATCGAAGTCGGAGCCGCCGGTCATCACGAGGGCGTCGATGGCATTGACGACGGCCTCGATCTGTGCGTCACTGTTGGTTACCGGGATGATGAGAGGAACGCCACCTGCCAGACGCACTGCGCTGGTATACGTGGTGTTAACACGGTTGGTACTGCCTTCGACATAGCCGGAAACGCCAATGATGGGCGCTTTGGCGGAAAGGCTGACGGTTGCGATCATTGCTGCGAGCGATAAAAGAATCTTTTTCATATCGGGTATTATGGATTGTCGTGCGGGAGACAAAGATAAAAAATAAATATGTGATTTTGCGAAATATGGGTTAAATTTGCAGGTTGCCGTCCCCCGAAGGGGACGGAGCCCTGACGAAACAACAAAAATTGAGATATGAAACCTACGCTTCTCGTACTGGCTGCCGGAATGGGTTCCCGCTACGGTTCGCTGAAACAGATGGACGGCCTCGGCCCGAGCGGTGAGTCCATCATCGATTATTCCATCTACGATGCTATCCGTGCCGGATTCGGCAAGATCGTCTTTGTGATCCGCCACTCCTTCGCGGAGCCCTTCAAGGCCATGTACAATGCCCAAAAGTTCGGTGGCAAGGTCGCCGTCGAATATGTCTATCAGGAACTGGATTACCTGCCCGAGGGCTACTCCGTCCCGGAAGGCCGCGAAAAACCCTGGGGTACCAACCACGCCGTGATGATGGCCGCTCCGGTCATCCACGAGCCCTTCGCCGTCATCAACGGTGACGACTACTACGGCCCGGAGAGCTTCAAGGCCATGGCGGAGTTCCTCTTCAGCGTGGCCGGTGGGCATGACCGCTACGCGATGGTGGGCTACCGCCTGGAGAACACCCTCTCCGACTTCGGCGGCGTCTCCCGCGGTGTCTGTGAGACCGACGAGAAGGGCTTCCTGAAGACCATCACCGAGCGCTTCAAGATCGAGCGCAAGTGTGACAAGGTGATCCACGTGGTGGACGACCGGGAACTCACGCTGCCTGCAGGCTGCCCGGTTTCCATGAACTTCTGGGGCTTTACGCCGGACTATTTCAAACACTCCGATGCTCTCTTCCGCGGGTTCCTCGATGCTCCCACTACCAAGACCAACCTCAAGGCTGAATACTTCATTCCTTACGTGGTGGACCGTCTCATCCAGAGCGGCACCTCCACCTTCAAGGTGATCGACTGCGACGCCAAGTGGTTCGGCGTCACCTACAAGGAAGACCGTCCCTTCGTGGTGGACAAGCTGCGCAGCCTCTGCGACGCAGGCCTCTATCCGCACAACCTCTGGAAATGAAAATCACCCTCAAGCGTTTTCTCAAGTATTTCCTGCTGCTCGCCCTGGCGGCGGGACTCCTCTGGTTGGCCTTCCGCAAGGTAGACTGGAGCGAGTTCTGGACCAGCCTGCGCAGCTGCAACTACTGGTGGATCCTCGCGACGATGGCCCTTCAGGCTGTTGTGACACTGATGCGCGGCAACCGCTGGCGCATCATGATGCGCCCCCTGAGCAAGGAGATCTCCCGCCACGAGTCCTACGACGCCTATGCCGTCTGCTACCTGGCCAACCTGGCGCTGCCCCGTTCGGGCGAGGTGGTGCGCTGCGGCCTGATTGCCGGCACCAAAAAGGCCACCTTCGAAGGTTCGCTGGGCACGGTGGTGATCGAGCGCACGTGGGACCTGGTTTGCCTGGTGCTGGCCGTCGTGCCGCTCTTCTTCTTCGGCCGCTTCCGCGACTTCCTGATCGAGAAGATGTTCCTGCCGGCTGCCGACTCCATGCAGATCGGCTGGTTCTGGCTGGCGGCCATCATCCTTGCCGTGCTGGTCGGCCTCTTCTTCATCCTGCGGGCCTTCCGGCACAAGATAGCCGCCACCAAGGCCGGTGCGGCCCTGATCCGCTTCTGGAAGGGACTGGTGGAGGGCATCAAGGCGGGCTTCCGCATGGAGCGCAAATGGGCCTTCTTCGGTTACACGCTCCTCATCTGGGTATCCTACTGGCTCTGCTGTCTCTGGACCATTTATGCCTTCCCGGGTACCGAATCCATGACCGGCCTCGACGCCCTCTTCCTGATGGCGGTCGGTGCGCTGGGCTGGGTGGTGCCGGTGCAGGGGGGATTCGGGGCTTACCACTTCATCGTGGCCATGACGCTGGTGCCCATCTACGGCTTTGCGGAATCTACCGCGCTGGCCTTCGCCACCATCTCGCACGAATCGCAGGTGGTGCAGATGCTCGTCTGCGGCCTCGTCGCGTGGGCTTCCTGGGCCATCTGCCATCGTAAAAACAAGAAAACTCAACCCAATCCACAGATATGAAATCGATCCTCGGTATCGGTAACGCACTGACCGACATTCTGGCCGTCCTTCCGGACGACACGCTCCTCAAGAAGTACAACCTTCCTCCGGGAAGCATGCAGCACGTGGATGCCCCCACCGGCAACAAAATCTGGGCGGATCTCAAAAAGATCGGCGTGCAGTACGTGGCGGGCGGCAGCGCGGCCAACACCATCTCGGCAACGGCCATCCTGGGCATGCCTTCGGCCTTCATCGGCAAGGTGGGCGACGACGAACTGGGTTCGCTCTTCCACTCGGACCAGAAGCAGAACGGAATCCGCAGCATCATCCTCAAGGGCACGGCCGCCTCGGGCCGCGCGATGGTCTTCATCACCGCGCCCAACGCCGACCGCACCTTCGCCACCTCCCTGGGTGCCGCGCTCCAGCTGGAGCCGGAGGATCTGAAACCCGAATACTTTGAGGGTTACGAGCACGACTACCTCCACCTGGAGGGTTACCTGGTGCAGAACCAGCGCCTCTTCCGACGCGCCGTGGAGATGGGCAAGGCGCACCACATGACCATTTCGCTGGACATGGCCTCCTACAACGTGGTGGAATCCAACAACGCCTTCCTGCACGACATCGTCCGCAACTACGTGGATATCGTCTTTGCCAACGAGACCGAGGCCAAGGCCTTTACCGGCCTGGAGCCCGACGAAGCCCTCAAGGCGATGGCCGGGATGTCCAAGGTGGCGGTCGTGAAGGTCGGAAAGAAGGGCTCGATGGTCCGCAGCGGCAACGAGTATCACTTCATCGACCCCTGGCCGGGCGAGGCGGTGGATGCAACGGGTGCCGGCGATACCTATGCAGCCGGTTTCCTCTACGCGCTGGCTGGCGACATGCCGCTCGAGATCTGCGGCCAGGTGGGCAGTGCACTGGCAGCCCGCGTGGTTGAGGTCATCGGCACAAAGATTGATATTCCCCGTTGGCGCGAGGTCAAAAAAGAGATCCGCCGCCTGATGGGAATCACCGAATAAAGAAAAGAGATGAAGTTCGAGGTTGTATCACGCGACAGCGCATCTTCCGCAAGGGCCGCGCTCCTGACCACCGGTCACGGAGTGATCGAGACCCCTATCTTCATGCCGGTCGGCACGGTCGGCAGCGTGAAGGGGGTCTATCACCGCGACCTGCGGGAGGATATCGGCGCACAGATCATCCTCGGCAATACCTACCATCTCTACCTCCGCCCCGGACTGGATATCCTGCGCCGGGCCGGCGGCCTGCATGCCTTCACCTCCTGGGACCGGCCCATCCTGACGGACAGCGGCGGATTCCAGGTCTTTTCGCTGACGCAGATCCGCAAGATCACGGCAGAGGGCTGCACTTTCCAGAGCCATATCGACGGCTCGCGCCACACCTTCACCCCGGAGAACAACGTGGATACCCAGCGCATCATCGGCGCCGACATCATGATGGCGCTCGACGAGTGCTGCCCGGGCGATGCCGACCATGCCTATGCCGCCAAGTCGTTGAAACTGACGCAGGGATGGCTGGAACGCTTTGCCCGCCGGTTCGATGAGACCTCTCCGCTTTACGGCTACGAACAGGTCTTTTTCCCCATCGTGCAGGGTTGCGTCTATCCGGATCTGCGCACCGCGGCGGCAGAGCATGCCGTGAAGATGGACCGCGCCGGTTATGCCATCGGCGGCCTGGCCGTGGGCGAACCCACCGAGAAGATGTACGAGATGATCGAGCTGCTCCATCCGCTGCTGCCCGCCGACAAGCCCCGCTACTTGATGGGGGTCGGCACGCCGGCCAACTTGCTGGAGGCCATCGCCCGCGGCGTGGATATGTTCGACTGCGTGATGCCCACGCGCAACGGCCGCAACGGCATGATCTTCACCTGGCAGGGCAAGATCAACCTGCGCAACCAAAAGTGGGAGGACGACTTCTCGCCGCTCGATCCCGAGGGAACCTCGTTCGTGGATCACACCTATACCCGCGCCTATCTGCGCCACCTCTTCGTTTCCGGGGAAATGCTCGCCGCCCAGATTGCCAGCGAGCACAACCTCGCCTTCTACCTGGAGCTGGTCCGCAGGGCGCGTCAGCACATCATCGCCGGAGACTTCCTCGCCTGGAAGGACACCGTCATTCCCCAACTTGAAAACCGGTTGTAGCCCATGAAAAAGAATATCCTCTTCAACAAGCTCGACTGGTACATCATCAAGAAGTACATCGGTACCTACTTCTTCACGATCCTCATCGTGGTGCTGGTGGTGATTATCTTCGACGTGAGCGAGAAGATTGACAAGTTCGTGGACAACGAGGTGCCGCTGAAGGAGATCATCTTCGACTATTACGGCGGCTTTATCCCGTGGATCCTGAACAGTTTCGGACCGTTGCTGGTCTTTATCGCCGCCATCTTCTTCACCTCGCAGTTGGCCTCGCACAGCGAGATTGTCGCCATGCTCAGCAGCGGTGTGAGTTTCCGCCGGCTGCTGCTGCCCTACATGGCTTCCGCCACGCTGCTGGCCGCCCTCTACCTGATTTTGGGATTCTACATCATCCCGCCCGCCAACCAGCACCGGTTAGACTTCGAGAACAAATACATCAAGACCCAGAAGACCAACCTGAACAGCCGGAACGTGCATTACCAGATTGCGCCCGGCCAGTTCGTCTATGTGGAACAGTTCAGCAGCTGGTCGAATACCGCCTACCGCTTCACCCTCGAGACCATCGAGAACAATGAACTGAAATCCAAGCTCTCCGCCGAATCGGCCGCCTGGGACACCGTGGCCTGCTGCTGGAAGCTTCGCAACTACTACCAGCGGGATTTCTACGGCGCATCGGAGGTGGTGCGCGCCGGCCGCGCCAAAGACACGGTCATCAACCTGACCGTGGAGGATTTCTACCGGCGCAAGAACATCGTGGAATCACTCTCCGAGCCCGAGTTGGAAAACCTCATCGCCATCCAGAAGATGCGCGGCGACGACATGGTCAAGTATGCCCTCATCGAGAAGCATACCCGTATCGCGACTCCCTTCTCCGCCTTTATCCTGACCCTGATGGCGGTGGCCCTCTCCTCGCGGAAACGCCGCGGCGGAATCGGCCTGAATATCGGTGTGGGACTGGCGCTGAGCTTCTCCTACATCCTCTTCCAGCGGTTCGCGCAGATGTTCGTCCATACCGGCACGCTTCCCACCGCCCTGGCCATCTGGATTCCGAACATCCTCTATGCCGTCATTGCGTACATCCTCTACCGGATGGCTCCCAAGTAGTCAATAATCAAACAGTCAGTATACGTTATGAATCCGAAAACCAACATCAAGCTCCGTCTCATCGTGATGAACTACCTCATCTTTGCGGTGTGGGGCTCGTATCTCTGCTCGCTGGGTATCTACCTGAGCCGTATCGGCATGGGGGCCCAGATCGGACAATTCTTTGCCATCCAGGGTATCGTCTCGCTCTTTATGCCGGCCCTGATGGGTATTGTGGCCGACCGCTGGATTCCGGCCCAGAAACTGCTCGGTATCTGCCACTTCATTGCAGCGGTCTTTCTTGCTATCGCCGGTTTCATGGGACTCAAGTATGGCAGCGAGGTCACCTTCGGCCAGCTCTTCCCCTGGTATGCCGTGAGCGTGGCCTTCTTCATGCCGACCATCGCGCTGGGCAATTCCGTTTCCTACAACGCGCTGACCAAGAACGGCATGGATACGGTCAAGGATTATCCGCCCATCCGCGTCTTCGGTACCATCGGATTCATCCTCTCCATGTGGATCGTGAACTTCACGGGATTCAAGAACGACTACAACCAGTTGTTCGTTTCCGCGGGCTGGGGCCTGATTCTGGCCGTCTACGCCTTCACGCTGCCGAACTGTCCGGTGAACAAGGCTGCCAAAGGCGCTTCGCTGGTGGATGCCTTCGGCTTGCGCGCCTTCGCCCTCTTCAAGGATGCCAAGATGTGCATCTTCTTCATCTTCTCCTTCCTGCTGGGTATGTGCCTCCAGGTGACCAACGGTTTTGCAACGCCTTATCTGGATGCATTCGGCCGCCTGCCGGAGTTCGCAGATGCCTTTGCCGTCAAGAACAATGTCTTCCTCTCCTCCATCTCGCAGGTCTCCGAGACCCTCTGCATCCTGCTGATTCCCTTCTTCCTGCGGAAGTTCGGTATCAAGAAGGTGATGCTCATCTCCTTCGTGGCGTGGTTCCTGCGCTTCTGGTTCCTCGGCGCCGGTTCCCCGACCGGATTCGGCCTGGTGCTCTTCGTCCTTTCGATGATCGTCTACGGCGTGGCCTTCGATTTCTTCAACATCAGCGGCTCGCTCTTCGTAGACAAGAACACGGATGAAAAGATCCGCTCCAGCGCGCAGGGCGTCTTCATGATGATGACCAACGGCCTGGGTGCCACCGTGGGTTCCTTCTGTGCACAGTGGGTGGTGAACGGCTTTACCGCCGGCAAGGAGGGTGCGGCCCTGATGGCCGGCTGGACGGGTGCCTGGTACGTCTTCGCAGGCTTCGCTCTGGTGCTTGCCGTCCTCTTTGCCTTCGTCTTCAAGTACAAACACGATCCGAAGAATGTTTGATTTCATCCATATCACCTTTATCGACATCCTCGACATCGTCCTGGTGGGGTTGCTGATCTTCGAGATCATCCGCTTCTTCCGGAAGACCTCGGTGATGGGCGTCTTTCTGGGCATTCTGGCCATCTACGTGACCTGGCTGATTGTCCGCGCGCTCAACATGAAGCTGCTCTCGTTCATCCTCGGGCAGATTCTGGGCGTGGGCGTGATCGCCCTCATCATCCTCTTCCAGCCGGAGATCCGGCGCTTCCTCTTCAGCCTGGGCAACCGCATCAAATCGGCTCCGCGCCGCTCTTTCCTTTCCCGGCTGATCGGTTCGCAGCAGCACGGCATGGACGTGACGAGCCTCGGTGAACTGACGGCGGCCGTCCGCAAGATGTCCGAGACCAAGACCGGCGCACTGATCGTGTTGCAGCACGGCAGCCGCCTGGATCGCTACATTGAAACCGGCGACCCGCTCAACGCCCGCATCAACCGGCGACTGATTGAGAATATCTTCTTCAAGAACGCGCCGCTCCACGATGGCGCCATGATTCTCAGTGCGGATTCGGTGCTTGCAGCCCGCTGTACGCTGCCCATCTCGGAAAATCCGGATATTCCGCCGCAGTTCGGCATGCGCCACAAAGCGGCTATCGGCATCACGGAGCTCACGGATGCATCGGTGATCGTGGTGTCGGAAGAGACGGGAGAAATCTCTTTCGTCGAGGGCGGAGAGATGCAGCATGACATCGGTCTCAACGCGCTGCGTCTCGCTATTGAAAATTCGTACAAGTAATCTTTCCGGACCATGTCGCTCGAACAGAAGCTGGGGTTTGACCGGGTGCGGGGGCTGGTGCACAACCGCTGCCAGAGCCTCTATGCCCAGGCCAAGGTGGCCGAGGAGGAGATCTCCCGCGATGGTGAGGAGATTCTCGCGCGGCTCCGCCTCACCGACGAGATGCGCACCATCTGTCTGTTCGAAGACGACTTTCCGGTCAACGGCTATATCGACACGCGCCCCTTCCTGGTGCCGCTCGATGCCGATGGCAGCAGCATCGACCTCCCCTCGCTGGGCAAGCTGCGCACCGCGCTCGAGACGCTCCGGCAGCTGCTGGGATTCTTTGCGCGCAGCAAGGAGGATCTGTATCCCTGCCTGCGGGCCTTTTCGGCCGATGTGACCTATGATCCCGAGATCTCCCGGCGCATTGCCGCGATCCTGGACCGCAACGGCGGGGTCAAGGACAGCGCCTCACCGGAACTGGCCTCCATCCGCCGCTCGCTCCGCGAAAAGGACGGGGTGATTGCCACCCGCATCGCCGCCATCCTGCGCGCTGCAAAGGCCGAGGGACTGGTGGGCGAAGATGTCTCCGCATCGGTGCGCGACGGCCGCACGCTGATTCCCGTACCGGCGGCCTCCAAGAAACGGCTTCCGGGTTTTGTCTACGACGAATCGGCCAGCGGCAAGACCGTTTTCATCGAGCCGCTGGAGGTGGTGGAACTGGAGAACCAGGTCCGCGAGCTGCAGTTTGAGGAGCAGCGCGAGATTCAGCGCATCCTCTTTGAATTCACGGAGTTCATCCGCCCCGCGCTGCCCGAACTGGTGGCGGCCTCCGATTACATGGGGGAGATGGATTTCATCCACGCCAAGGCGATGGTGGCGGTGGATATGATCGCCGGTATGCCGATCCTTTCGGACAGCGGCGAACTGACCCTGCGCAAGGCGCGCCATCCGCTGCTGGAGGCCTCCCTGCGCCGGGAACACAAGGAGATCGTTCCGCTTACCCTGACCCTCACGTGCGACAAGCACATCCTGCTCATCTCCGGCCCGAATGCTGGCGGTAAGTCGGTCTGCCTCAAGACGGTGGGCCTGCTGCAATACATGTTCCAGTGGGGCATGCTCATTCCTACCTCGGAGATTTCGGAGCTCCCGATCTTCGACGAAATCTTTATCGATATCGGCGACGACCAGTCGCTGGAGAACGACCTGAGTACCTACAGCTCGCACCTGGCGCACCTGCGCGAGATCCTCGAGAAGGCCTCCGAGCGGACGCTGGTGCTGATTGACGAGTTCGGCAGTGGTACGGAGCCGGCCGCCGGCGGAGCGATTGCCGAGGCGGTGCTGAGCGAGCTGGACCGTCGTGGCGTGTACGGCGTGGTCACGACCCACTATACCAACCTCAAGCTCTACGCTTCGGGCAGCACCGGCGTCATCAACGGCGCGATGCTCTTCGACGCGGCGGCCATCCGGCCCATGTTCCAACTGGAGATGGGGCTTCCGGGCAACTCTTTCGCCTTTGAGCTGGCCCGCAAGATGGGGCTTCCCGAGCCGCTGGTCAAGGATGCCGAGGAGCGTGCCGGCACCGAGTACGTCAGCATCGAGCGCAACCTGCGCCGCATTGCCCGCAACCGCAAGGCGCTGGATGAGAAACTGGCCCACATCAAGGCCACCGACAAGACGCTGGAGGGGTTGACAGACAAATACCAGAAAGAGCTGGCCGAGGTCAAGATTCTTAAGAAGCAGATGCTCGACGAGGCCCGCGAGGAGGCCCGCGCCATCATCGAAGGAGCCAACAAGCAGGTGGAGCGCACCATCCGCGACATCCGCGAAGCGCAGGCCGACAAAGAGAAGACCCGCCTTATCCGCAAGGAGATGGCCGACTTCAAAGAGGGAATCGACCGTGAAACCCTGAGCGAAAACGACCGCAAGATAGAAGAAAAGATGGCCCGTATCCTGGCCCGCAAGGAGCGGGAGCGGCAGCGCAAGGCGCAGCGGGGCGAACGCGAAGTGGCGGCGGCCGAAGCCATCAAGGAGTCCCTGCCCAAGGTGGCGCCGGTGCGCGCCGGTGAAAAACCCGCCGATGCGCCGCTGGCGGTGGGCGACAAGGTGATTGTCCGCTCCAACGGCCTGCCGGGCGAGATTTCCCGCATCAGCGGCCGCGACCTGTTTGTGGTCATCGGCAGCATCACCAGCCGCATGAAGGCCGACAAGGTGGAACGGATCTCCGCCACGCAGTACCGCGAACTGACCAAGGGCACCGCGCCGGTCCGCAAGAGCTACAGCAGTTCGTCCCTCTCCGAACGGCGGCTGCAGTTCTCCCCGAGCATCGATATCCGCGGTGAGCGGCTGAACGACGCCATGGAGATCGTGGTGCGCTTTATCGACGACGCCATGATGATCGGCATGGGGCATGTGAAGATCCTGCACTGCAAGGGCAACGGCGTGCTGAGCTAAGAGATTCGCAAATACCTCCGCACGGTTCCCGGCGTGGCTTCCGCCCGCGATGAGTCGCTCGAACTGGGCGGTGCCGGCATTACGGTAGTGGAGTTCGATCTTTAAATCCCAGATTGTATGGAGGAGAGAGGCTGGAGTGGGTTTTCCGGGCGGCTTGCCTACGCGCTGCGGGCATTGGCGGATTTGCTGATGCCCAGGCGGTGTCTGGTGTGCGGTGAGGTTCTCGAGACACTGCCCGCAGGGGCGGACCGCCGCTCGCTGTCGGCGCACCTCTGCCCCGCCTGTATGGAGGATCTTCCCGAAACCTTTTTCTGGAGCTGGGAGGAAAACCCGGTGGAGCAGCAGCTCTGGCATCGGGTAGGCATTATCCATGCCACCTCGCTCTATTTCTATCGTCAGGGAAGCGAGTATACCCGCCTGGTGCAGGCGGTCAAATATGATGGTAATCTGCGATTGGGGCGTGCGCTTGGCCGGGAACTGGGGCGGCGGATGGCTGCCGCCGGGCGGTTTTCGAAACCCGCGATCCAGGCCATCGTGCCTGTTCCGCTCCATCCCTTGCGCCGCTGGAAGAGGGGCTACAACCAGGCGGAGGTGATTGCCCGTGGCTTGGCGGAGGGGATGGGGGAGAAGCCGCTTCCCGTCGTCACCGACCTTCTGCGTCGCGCACGTTATACCCGTACCCAGACCAAGCTGTCGGCGGAAGGAAAGCAGCGCAACGTGGCCGGGGCCTTTGTCCTGCGGCCTTCCGTCGACGCCCGGTTGCAGGCGGCCGGCATCCGTCATCTCTTGATCGTGGATGATGTGATAACCACCGGCGCAACCCTCTCAGAGGTCATAAAGCCCCTGCTGCCGCACTTCCGCATCAGCGTCGCCACCATCGCCTTCGTGGAGTGAAGAAATCTCCCTGCAAATAGGATCCTTGACGGCGAAACTGCCATAGACCTGTTCCGATGCCGCCCGACAACCTCCGCCACAACGCTGGAATGATGGGCATTTGCCGCATTCTTCCGGAACGGCAGCGTAGTATTCCTTAATCCGGGGATCGCCAAGGATGTCGCCAATGTCCCTGGAATAAATATTCCCCAACACTCGGGGAGAATGGTTGCAGAAGCGTACGTCCCCGCTATAGTTTACCGTGAGCGGACGGCCGGACAGTTCTGTGGTGCAGCGGGTAAAGGAAATGTGAGGATACTTTTCCGTATCCATCAGGCAAAGAGGGGTACATACACCGCTGACGAAACGCATCTCCGGATTCGCGACGGCAAACGCCTCAACCCCGGCAAAAGCCTCTTCCAGCATTATTCTGTCCGGGACGAGTTCCCGCAGATTCCGGATCCCGTTTCCGCCGATATTGAACCGGTTCACCATCACGGTCCGGATGCCGCAGTCCCTGATGAGCGAAAGGGTGGCCGTCACATAGGGAGCATTTACCCGGGTAATCACCAGAACCGCGGCGCCGATACCTGTCTTCCCCGTTCGTTTCAATGCATCAAATGCCTTTCCCCAGGAACCGGGCAGACCGGTAAGGGTTTCATGGATAGCGGCATCTGAACTGAGCAGGGGAATCTGGATAGCGCCAACGCCCAGACTGATAAAGTTATGGAGGGCATCCTCATCCAAGAGGGTGCCGTTGGTAAGAATGTTCACCTTGCAGCCTTTGAACCTGGCATGAAGAACCAGATCGTGTACGTTGGGCAGCAGAAGCGGCTCACCTCCTGAAAGTGAAAGATTACCGACAGACGCCTGGGAAAGCAGTTTTTTTAAAGTCTTCCGGGCCAATGCCGGATCGGGCGCCGGAATGGGAGCGTTGCCGTCCCTCCAATAATTATAACAGAACCTGCAACACTGGTTGCAGGCTTCCGTGATCTCGAAAACGACATTATCGATGTAAGCCCTTGCCATCAGAGAATTTGAATGACAGTGGCACCATACGCCACCTTGTCCAGTTCTTCAGGATTCTCCCTGATTACCCCATGTATCTGGACAACCGCTTCACCCCTGTAGGTTACACTCCCGGACAGCGGAACCTCAAAGGTCGAAACCCCGGTATCCGTGATGACCAGTTCCGCCCTTTGCAATTCCGTTCCTTCCGTATTGTTCGGGATAACCTTGAGGATGTACTTCTCGAAAGAGGGGGCCTTGATGGATATGGAGAAGATGTCTCCGGGACTAATTTCATAATACCGGTAAGAGGGCTCGTTATGCTTGATCGAAAGCGAAACGATATTGTTTTTCAGGGGCTCCACCGCCACGTCGTAACAGGTGATCATTACCCCGTCATGCTCGCAGGATGCCGCTGACAGCATAGCCAGGCAGGTGAGCATGATCCCGCCCAGACGATACTTCGCCCATATGGCTTTTGCATTCTTCCCACGGGAGAAAAACACCCAGGCAGACGCCGCCAGAAATGCGGCCCCGACAATGAAATAGATGAAATAATACTTTGTTTTCATAGTAATAGCGTACTATCCTGTTTCATTACTTACCGCCATACTTGCCGGCGAAGAGAATTGTACCGGTGCTATTTTCTGTGATAAAGAATAGGAACGGGCGGTCGGCGTGGAAATAATACATAGACGGGTGCGCTCCCGGTGTAGCCCCACATACCATGGATGCAACCGTAACCGCAGCGGCTTCCGTACCGGATTCGTCCACCTTGACAACAGATTTCTGAAGGATGCGATCCAAAAGGACGTACTCATCTGTCATCCTGCTGAAGTCGGCCTTTGGGGAGAACGCCGTTGTCATCCCCATTTCTCTCATGATATCCTGATACTCCACTTTATAGTCTATTTCGAATCGTGGTAGCCATACCTCGGCTTTCAAACCATGCCCGGGATGAGGAAGTTGGCCCGTGCTGCTCAGTGTCTGAATAATGTCCTGCGCAGTAGCATTCCCAGCGGGAAGAGCTATCAGCATGGAATAAGCGCCATTTCCATACGGCAGCGACAAATACCCGCCCTGCCCGTCCGGAGAAGGATTGAGATTGAAGGACGCGGTCTTTTTCATAAACTTGACCGATTCCCTGGTCCCGTCTGCTTTCGTAAATTGTCCGTTTTCCGTGGCTGATTTATCGAATTTGTCTGCCCAGACGCCTTTGAACCAAAGTGCATCAAGAAACATGATGCAAACTTCATTCAACCAGGCTTCGTCCGCTTTCAGCAGCATCTCCTTAATCATTCCGTTGGTATTCTTCGAACACCAGTTGTTGACCTTCTCCCGGACGGCAGAAGTCTTGGTGAAATCCACTTGTTCAAAAAGGGCTTTGTAGGTTTCGGAAACAGAGGAGACGTAATTAGCCTTCAGGTTCAATGTAGGAGCTGTCAGGACACTCCGGACAGAGGAAACTTCCGTCAGTTTATCCTGTTCCGGCAATTCCCGGATCAGCCTGCCAAAGAACTCGCTCACGGCAGCAGCATCTTTCCCATATCCGAGAACTTCGCAAATCTCCTGCGCGGTCTGGCCATCAGCCCCGTCAAGCAACATGCCCAGGATATACTGAAGGCCAAGCGGAGAAATGATGTAACTACCGTCGGCTTTCGCATCTACAGCGGCCAGCAATTTGAGTGCAAACTGGTTGCCGGAATATACCATCGCATCCTGCTCCGAAGTCAGGACGATGGGAGCATAGGGATTGTCGTCCATTGTAATGGGCGTATCATTACCGCAGTTGGGCAGCGAAGCCAACGCGAGCATGAATGCAAATATGGTAATGAGTCTTTTCATAGTCTTGTGATTATTTATCGATCATGAACCGGATACCAAAGATAACGGAAAACATCACAGGATGTTCCGTGCGATAGGTTTTAGGAATAATATCGTCTGCCAGCGGCAGCCAGGAGAGGGTGGGCTCCATGTAGAGGCCCGCATGCTTCGTCATCATCCACTGGGCGCCGGCGGCCCCCAGTAGCGAGAATTCTATTCCGTCACAACCATATACCCTTCTTCCATCCACAGTTCCCGCCAGGCAAAGTTCAGCCTCTAATCCGCCTCCTATATAGATGTCATATCGGTTACCGGAGAGAATGCTCAAATCCACACGGAACGGAATTCCTAAATAATGAACTTTTTGCGTTACCCATTTGTATTGATTCTCCGCGTATACTTCTATTTGAGAAGAATACAGGGAATAGTCAAGTCCGCTCGTGATGCGCGTCCGCTCTGATATCGGATATCCTACTGAGAGTCCCGCCCTGAAAGGAAAGAAATGACGCGGAGGGGTCGTGGGTTTAGTTCCGGCATAATCCGGACCTCCGGAATGTGGAGCAAAATCATCCGGTTCACCAGATAAGCCGGATTGTATCGTCTGTAGATGATTCGCCAACAAGGAGGTGGCAAGGAGACCAGCGGTGCCGACACCGGCGATCTTGAGGTCTTTCGTGCCGATGTGAAGAGTTCGGGAAGCACGAGTTTTGGGCTCCGGCCCGATTTCAATTGCAGGGGCAGATGCCTGGTTTTCGGGAGCAGGATTCGCCGTGGAGAGGTTCTCCGCGATGGATGGCGCTTCTGTGACGCTTACCTCCGCGGTGGATTTCACCGGCTCCATCGCTGCGTTTGGCGTTTTCACAGGCCGTGGCACTACCCGTTGAGTGGGCGGCATCTGCGGCGCAGAGGGAACTGGCAACGTGGGAGATACTTGCGGTGCGGGCTGCACCTGTGCAATGGCTTCCTCCTGAAGGGTAGGGTTCTCTTTGGTTTCTTCGGGTCCTTTCAACAAGAGGAATAAGGCGAGACCTGCCGCTACAGCAGCTGTTGTAAAGCCAAGGGCGAGGCGGAACCGACGGCTGGCGGCCGCTTTCACTGCGTGGGCTTCGCTCAGTCGGGCAAAACCGCCAGCGGGAAGCGGACTTTCGTAAGCCTCCAGTTTATCTTTGATGATCTGTTCCCACCGTTCCATTTATAACCTTTTTACCTTTAAATACTTGTTTATCTCCCGTTTCAACTGGTTCCTGGCCTTCGCCAATATGCTCGCTGAACCTTTTTCGCTGATACCCAACATCTCGCCTATTTCCCGATGCGTGTAACAATCTAAACAGTAGAGATTGAAAACGGCTCTTCTCATCTCAGGCAGTGCGGCAATCATCTCCAGCAACTTTTCTGGAGGAACCCCTTCGAGTTCCTCTTCCTGCGGCGCCGCCACGTCGTCCTTCTCCGAATCGCGAATCAACACCGGCCACCGCCGACGCTTCCGAATTCTATCTATCGCCTGGTTGATGGCGATCCTGCAGAGCCACGCCTGCAAGGAAGTGCTCCCCCTGTAGTTGAAAGACGATATTCGGTCAAAGGCCACCAGAAACGTATCTTGCAGGATATCTTCTGCATCAGCATCGTTATCACAGTATCGTCTGCAGCACGTGAAAACCTTGGTTGCATAACGGGTATACAACTCCTCCTGCGCCGCACGTTCCCCAGCGGAACACGATTTGATCAAATCCGTTTCTTCCAACACGTTTTCTATCTCTCTGCTAATATAACGTGGATACCCACAAAGTACGTCTTACAAATTTAGGTTTTTTCCTTGCAATGCAAGTTACTGATTCTCTGGCAATAACACAATGTCCTACTCCCTGCAGTGGAGGGTAGGACATTGACTAACTTTCAGTGTGCCAGTGATTTACATTGCAAGCCCTGTCTGCGGGCCTGGACGGAGGAAGTACGGGCTATTTGGTAACGATATCCAGCTCCGCGAGAACGGCGTCGGCGTGCATGTACTTGTCCAGCGTCCAGAGGACGAAACGGATGTCCACGCTGATGGTCTTGTTCATCTGCGGATCAAAGTAGGTATCGCCGGCGAGCCCCTCCTTGTTGCCGTCGAAGGCCAGGCCCACCAGTCGGCCGCGGGCATCGAAGACCGGGCTGCCGGAGTTGCCGCCGGTGATGTCGCAGTTGCTCAGGAAGTTTGCATAGAGTTTGCCCTTTTCGCCCCAGCGACCCCAGTCACCTTTTTGATATAGAGCGAGAATCTCAGGCTTGAGGGTGAAGATGTACTCGTCCGGGTTATACTTCTCGAGGATGCCCTCCACGCTCGTGCGGGAAGCCACCGTCACCGCGTCGCGCGGCGAGATGGGGCCTACCTTACCATAGGTCAGACGCATCGTGGAGTTGGCGTCGGCATACTGCACCTCGCCCTTGTCCAGACGCATCTTGTAGAGCACGCGTTTGTACTTCGTTTCAGCCTGCGAGAGCGACTGACCGGCTTCGATTTCATTGCGTACCTTATTGAAAGCCAGCATACTTACCGAGGCAAACATCTGCTGGAGCGGATCCTGTGCGTAGAATTCGGGCGTGTGCGCCTCCGCCAGGGTTGCGCGTAGACGGGCCTCGTCGCTGTAGATGGAGTTGCTCCAGAGATACTCACTGATGGCGGCGGCATTGCCTTCGAACTGATCATAGAGGCCCTGGAGGAAAGTGCCCCAGAACTGGCGATCCACATGGTTGAAATACTCGCGCAGCGAGAAGTCGAAGATCTCGCGCTCCACCCGCAGGTCAATCTGGCTGTAGTTGCGATCCATCTGGCGCATCACGGATGCGCTGTCGGCAATCACCACCTCCGGCGCGCCGGCCTTGGCGGCGGTACGCGTCACGGTGCTGCTCACCCGGCCGAGCCGATAGCCGTTGACAAGGGTTTCACGGTAGTAGTTGATCTGCTGGTTGATCCATTCCAGGTCCTTGTATTTCTTCTCGAGGTCGGGAATCAGCGTACCCCACTGCGCCTTGCGCTCGGGATCGGCATCGATCCAGGCCTGCAGCGGCTCTTCCTGCGTGCGGCGCTTGATGGCCGGCACGTCGAACCGGTTGTAGCAATAGATCTCACCTTCACGGATCTCCTGCACGTTGCTCAGCATGAAGTAACGGTCTGCATAGAGCAGGCGCACCTTCGAATCGAGGTTGGACCACTTGTCGATAATCTTCATCTGTTCCTTGCGGTAGAAGGCCTGCACGGGATTCACTTGCGAAGCGGTGTTATGCACCGCGAACGAGGAAGCGTAACGGTCGGTGCGGCCCGGATAGCCCATCACCATCACGAAGTCGCCGTCGTGCAGTCCCCCCGCATTGATGGTCAGCACCCGCTTGGGATGCAGCGGCACGTTGTCCGGCGAATATTCGGCCGGCGAGCCGTCGGGTGCGGTATAGATGCGGTAGATGGTGAAGTCGCACTTCTGCTGCGGCCATTCCCAGTTGTCCACCTCGGCACCGAAGGAGGCCATGCAGACCGGTGGAGCGGCCACCAGACGAACATCCTTGTAGACCTCGTAGAGGGCGATCATGTAACGCTGGCCGGACCAGTAGGAGGTGCAGATCACCTCTCCCTGACCCTCGTATATCTTCTGGTATTTGGACTCGATGACGGCATAGACGCGGCGCATCGCCATCGGGCGCTTTTCCACCTGAAATGAATCGCGCAGGTGTTGCACCTCGTCCGTGATGTCGACCACTTTCTTCAGAAAATAGATGCCTTCACTGTGGACCGGCATCTCATCCTTGCGCTGCAGGGCGCAGAAACCGTCTTCCAGATAGTTGTGTTCCGGAGTACTCAGTGCATGGAGATCGCCGTAGGCGCAGTGGTGGTTGGTAATCATCAGGCCGTCGTTGGAAATCATGCTGCCGCTGCAGCCGAAGGCCAGCGAGACCACGGCGTCGCTCAGCGAGACGTTATTCTCGTCGTAGAGCACGTTGGATTTGAGTTTCAGGCCGGCTGCTGCCATCTGCTTGTGCAGTTTGCCTTCAATCATGTTTACGAGCCACATGCCTTCGTCGGCCAATGCGGGCGCGGCTGCCGCTGCCATCAGCAGGGCGGCGCAGAAGAGTTTGCGGAGTTTCATCAGTTGGATTGGGTTAAGGTGAAGGTGCTCTTGACGGAAGCGTCTTTCACGAGCGCTGCCGTAACGGTATGAACGACTGGCGCTCCGGTCGTGTTGGCCGGAACGGTCAGTGCGAGTGTCTGCGTATAGGAACCGGATGCGGGATCCACGGCGATGCCGGTATTCGACACGGTCGTGGTCCACTGCTCATTGGACTCGAGTTCAACGCGGAGGCCGCCGCCCGCCGCGCTGATGGTACCGGTAGCGTTCGGGAAATTCAGGTAGGGCTGGGAATCCTGCGTGACGACATACTTGGCCGTTGCCGTCTTTTCCGTACCTTTGGCTGTAAAGGTTACGCGGAGCGTGCGGATGGCGCCGGTGTTGTTGGCGGGAATCGTGATGCGGACCGTAGCGTCGCCTTCGCCCTCCGCCGGATCTACGGTGATGGTTTCCAGGCTGGTGGTCGTGGTCCAGGTGCAGTTGCAGGTAACCTCCGTGACGCCTGTTGCGCCGTCGGGGCTCAGGACGACATTCTTTTCGCTCAGCGAAATCTCTGGAACGATGGTCTTCTTGCAGCCGCTCAGGGCCAGCAGAATACAGAGCGGGAGAAGTATTTTTTTCATACGAAGCTTTTCGGTAGCCATTCTCTTTCGATATCTGTTCTTTACAATTCCGGAAGAATTCCCAAGGGACGACCACTTCCGGGATCGAATCGTAAAGATAGACTTTTTTTTATAACTTTGGGCCGAAATGAAGGCAACCCTCAAGAAATTCCGCACCCTGTTCTTTGCGCTCTGCGCTTCCGGACTGCTTTTGACGCAGTTCTGGGGATGCGAACAATATGTCCTGCCGGAGATTACGCTGACTCCGGATACGCTCCGGTTCACAGCCGCCGGCGGCGTCCTTCCCGTGGAGGTTGAGGCCAATGTCAAGTGGAAACTGACCATCGGCAGCGAGGGTTCCGGCTGGCTCACCGCCGGCGCCACCGCCGGCAACGGCAACCTGACGGTCGGTATCGAGACCACCGCCAACGCCGACGACGAGCGCAAATGCACCGTCACCGTCGCCAGCGAAACCATCCGCAAACGCCTGGTCGTCATCCAGGCCTCCGGCCTCTAGCCCCTCCGGCCTACCTCGTCACGGTCCCCCTCCGCCGCGACCCCGCCAGCCCGCCTCGTCACGGTCCCCCTCCGCCGCCCACCGTCCCCGTTCCCCGCAGTCGTCCCCGCGCTGTCGTCCTCCATGCTGTCATCCTCCGCGCCACCCCACTCTCTCTACCGCTTCGCCCCGCTGCCACGACCCCGCCCCGCAGCGCCTTGGCGGCTAACTCGCTGACGGATAGTCGATAACGCGAAGCACTGGTACCCAAAACGGATACCAGTGCTTTCATCATTTCACTGATTCACTGATAGTTAGCCGCCAAGGCTCAACGGGGCGAACGGGGATACGGAGGGGCAGGAACGCGGGACGAAGAAGGTGCCTCAGCTCTCACGGGGACCGGTCGAGGCAGATGCAGAAACTTGAACAGCTGGCGGCGGGAGGCGCGGGTGTAGTTCGCGAGTCTGGCCGCCCACTTTTCCCGTTGCGCCTCTGTCGCGGACAATATCCCGTTGAAACAATCCTTCCCAAAAAGATTCACGGCAGCCTTTGCGATTCGGTAATAGATCGTGTCCGACTCCGGCGAAAACTCCTCGTCGATGTCATATTCGCTTCCCGTGTTCGAGTGAAAGGCCAGCAGCATGGTTTCATAGTCTCCGTAAAACGAAAGTGTCAACGGATAGTCGATCAGTTTGTAGATTCCGACAATCCTGTCAACGAGGCGTTTAATCTCTTCAGGATCCAAACTGTCCTCTATTTGAGACAGCATGACGCCGTTCAAGGGGCGGTTTCGGGAGGAGAAGTCGTTTACTTCGCGGACCGCCCGGCGAAAAGCGTTGGACGACTGCGCCAGGTTGCGGCGCTCGGAAAAAGGATACGGATTGTCGGCATAAGCCAGATAATTCCAGTGATATGCCTCCGCCTGCCGGCAGAGTTTCTTTTCGACGGGATTGTTGTAGAGATAGGCGATGGCTGTGCGGATGGCTTTGGCGCCCACTTTCTTGGCAATACCGAAAGGACCGTCAAACAATTCTCCGTTCGTCCCATACTGTTGATGGAAATACACAGTGTAACTTTTATTGTAGTGCTGGACAAAGCGTCGGATACTATCCAGGGAAGTCGCTTTTACCAATAGATGAGTATGATCCACCATCTGACAGAATCCCAGCACTTTGATTCCATATCGGCGTGCCGCGACGGCAACCATCGTGTAGAAAATGATGTAATCTTTTCCGCGGTAGAACAGCAGAAAACCATCCTTAGTCCGTTGGTAGATGTGATAGACAGCCTGGCCGTCGAAAGAGTCTCGTCCCTTCATGGTCTTACGCCTCCTTTTTTTGTTTGCAAGGTAGAACGTTCGTTCGGGAAAAACAAACGAATATTCGCCTTGGCGGCTAACTCGCTGGTGCATAGTCGATAACGCAAAGCACTGGTACCCAAAACGGATACCAGTGCTTTCATCATTTCACTGACTCACTGCACGTTAGCCGCCAAACCCCGAATGGGCGGCGGGCGGAGGCTATTTCACCTCTTTCTGGCGGACGACATCGCCGTGATCCTGGACGATGGCGCGGAGCCAGCGTTCACGGAACTTGGGATGCATCGGGGAGGCGGGAATGTCCTTGCCGGAGCCGTTGTCCTTGAAAGAGCCGTCTTCGTTCTGGCGTTTGACGTTACCGTCCATGAACTTGACCAGCAGATAGTTCTCCAGTGCGCGCCACTCTGTCATCAGACGGTCGCAGCGGTCGCGGCAAAATTCGGTCATGGCGATATGGGCGCTGCGGCCGTTGCCACTGTTGAGCATGGCGCTCAGGCGCGTATCCATCTCCTGCAGACGGGAGAGACCGTCGGCCTCCCAGGCGTCAATCTTGGCCCGGATCTCTGGCGCGACGCGGTCGTAAAAGAGGTAAGCAAAATGGGTGACGCGGTTCACCTGCCAGAAGGCGGAGGTTTCACTGTACTTCAGCATGGAACCGTTGCCCTCGGCGAAGCATTCCGGAACGGCGTTGATACCCACGTAGATGGGGGTCAGCGGGGATGTTGCGGCGTCATCTACGCCGAACCAGTTGACGGCACCGATTTCATCGGGCAGCCAGCCGCGGGCCTGAGCCACGAACCAGAAACCGGTCTGCTGCGTGGCGATTGAACGCTCGAAAACATATTTCTGGCCATCGACCTCCCAGCTCATCGGACGCCAGCGGTAAGGCAGGCGGCTCGCTCCGGCACCGACATCCTCGGAGAAATCCATCGGGGTTCCCTCAAAGTGGTCACGCATCACGGCGGCCACATCGGCCACGGTCACCGGCTTTTCCGGCTTCACATAGAGCGGCATCTTGTTGCGCGGGTTGTAGCCCATCGCGAAGTCGAGGTAGCGGTCGGCGTCGAAATTCTTGCCGCCCAGCAGCCGCAGCGCACTCCAGGCGCGGGCCTCGCAGGCGCGCATCCCACCGAAATCCAGCGGATTATAGACATCGCAGAAACTGAAATCCGCGTCGCTACCGCTATAGAAACCGGCCTTGCGGGCAAAGGAGATGACATCCTTCGCGTAGAGGCAGTTCTCCGGATCGTTCAGCGGGAAGTGATGGATGCGGCTCTGGTTGGCGTGGGCGCAGACATATCCGTCAGGGATGCGGATGGCCACCCAGACGGCGCCTTTCTCATAGTCGCCCTTGCCGATGATCTCCATGATCCAGCACTCGTCCTTGTCGGCAATCGAGAAGGATTCGCCGGAGGAGGCGTAGCCGTAGGTCTGCAGCAGGTTGTCAATCGTGCGGATGGCCTCGCGGGCGGTCCGGGCGCGCTGCAGCGTGATATAGATCAGGGAGCCATAGTCCACGACGCCGTTGGGCTTGTCGAGTTCCTCACGGCCGCCGAAGGTGGTCTCGCCGATGATCAGCTGGTGCTCGTTCATGTTGCCCACCGTCTGGTAGGTATGGGCCACCTGCGGGATCTTGCCCAGGTAGCGGCCGCTGTCCCAGTCATAAACGTCCAGCATCGTTCCGTGGGCCCAGTCGCGGGCCGGATGGAAATAGAGTTCTCCGTAGAGCTGGTGGGAATCGGCCGCGTAGCTGACCATACAGGAGCCGTCGGCCGATGCGCCTTTGGTGACGATGACATTGGTGCAGGCACGCGAGTCGGTCGCTGCCGCAGCGAGGATGGCGACGAGCGCCACGACGAAATATCGAAGAGTCTTCATACGTGAAAAATTTCCCGAAAATAACAAAAACCGCGGGCAATTCAAAAAATAGTACCTTTGTGTCATGAAACGAATTGCACGGATATCCCTCCTCCTGATGCTTTTAGCACCGGCGCTCTTTGCGCAGAACAACGACGAGCGGCAGAAAACGCTTCCCGAAATCGCCTCCGACAAGGCGGACGAGCTGATGAAGTATCTCAAACTGGAGGATTATCAGGTGTTTCAGGTGGATTCCACCCTGCAGCACGACCTGCTGGCGCTGCAGAAGGAATTGGACACCATGCAGAAGGCCGGCGTCTCCAACAGCGATTTCTATACGGCGGTCTATGATCGCTGGTACAATACCACCGATTCCACCTTCCAGTGCATCTTCACCCCCGATCAGTGGACCCGCTATCTCAAGTCCAACTACGGAAAATCAAAGCGGCAACGCGATAAACGCATTGCCGCCTGGAAAGCCAAAACGGAAGGCACCAAGGCGCCTTAGAACAAGAATCCCGTATTGATATAGAGCGAACCGAATTTGGTCCCGTTGCGGTCCTGTGCATTGAACGGGACACCGTACTCTACGGCAATGATGAAGTTGCGGTTCATGATGAAACGGAATCCGCCGCCGGCAGCCAGGTGAAAGTTCTCGTTGGCGAGGCTTCCGCCGCCGAATGCCTGCAGCACGCGGCCGCCGTCAAAGAAGCCGCTGAGGGCCAGCCCGACATTCTGGTTGAAGAGGTGGAAATCGATGAAGCGGTAGCGCATCTCCGTATTGAAATAGCAGATGCTGCGGCCCTGGATGCGGTCGCGGACGATACCGCGGATGGTGCGGTAGCCGCCGAATCCGTCACGGTCGTAGCCGTAGCCCAGAATGGTCTCGTAGGGCAGCATGTAGAAGGCCGGATCGCCGATGAAACCCTGGGCGTTCAGGCGGTATGCGAAGACGAGCCGGTCCCCGACAATGGGCAGATAGTTGCGGAAGGCGGCGTAGTACTTGACGTACGGCGTGCTCGTTCCGAGCCAGCCGGGCGCATACTCCATGTTGGCCTCCCCCCAGATACCGCGCGAAGGCGCCGCTTCATGATCGCGGCTGTCATACATCAGGCCGGCGCGCAGGGAGCTGGAGATACCGCCGTTGGCCTGGTCGGACGGGATGGTGCCGTTGGCCAGATAGAGGTCGAACAGCGTGGGGACGGTATTTCCATCCGGCTTGAAGGAGCTGATTGCAAAATATTTGAAGTGATAACCCGCCTTCCAGTAGAAGTGCGGCAGGATTTCACCCGTGAAGTCGGCCTTGAAGTAGGGCACCGAACGGCCGATACGATAATAGGCGGAGGCGATCGAGGGGTCGTAGTTGGTCTCGTAGCCGTTGAATCCATAGAAGTCCAGCGCTTTCTCGTGCTGGAACATTGCGTTGATGCAGAAGCGCACGCCCGGAATCAGGGTACGGTTGTCGTAGTTGACGGTGAAGAGCATCGAACCCTTGGTAAAGAACGAAGCCTCCAGGTACCACTGCGACTTGGGTACCGGATACCAGCTGCCGTCGCCGAAGTTGTAGATGTTCAGCAGGGCGCCATACTGGAGTCCCTTGTCCTGGTCGTACGCCACGATGGGCAGCGGACCGAACGAAAGGCCTTTCTTGACGATATCGTCGGCGGCACGGCCGGGGATTGCGCTGAGCATCAGCAGCGCTGCCAATAGGAATGTAAGGTGTTTTTTCATGTTATTTCAGAATGTCAATCTTGGATTTCAGGTTGTTATACTGCTTGCGGACAGCGGCATTCCGGCGGGAGGCGGTGCGCCAGTGGGAGGCGGTCACGCGCCAAAGCTCAAAGAAGTCGTAGGTAAACATCGGTGCGGGCAGCAGCAACAAGGCGGCGGCCAGCGCCCAGTACCAGGGCAGGAAGCAGAAGAGCAGGACGACCTCTATGATGTAAAGCAAAGTCCAGAGAACCATGGATGTACCCATGCGGGCCGTATTGCGGAAAGCCCTGTCTTTGATGCGCCCCGCGAGCGATTCGGCCACCCACCATACGGGCAGCGAAGAGAGTGCCAGCGCGGCAAAAACGGGCAGCGTCACCAGGCAGAGCAGTGTGTTCCACAGGGCCGCGAGCACGGGATGCTTCTTGCAGAGCGAATGGAGGCTGATGCGGGCCTTGCGGCGCTTGTCGCGGAATTCGAGGGCCTCGCTATAGAGCGCGGCAGCCGCTTCGGGCTGCTCCGCACCGAACTTCTCAATCCGCGCGATGGCGTCCCGGTTGGTTTCCAGACGCTTCTTCATCCGCAGCGCGGGAATCTTTCCGCTGGAAATTTTGGTCAGTTCCCAGATGGCCTCATAATTGGCTTCATCCTTCACGCAGGTGATAGTCTCGGCCAGTTTTTCGGCCAGCAAGGCACGCAGTCCCTGCATGATGTCGTGTTCGTTCATCTCGGGATGGGCCTTGATGAAAGCGGTTGCATCAATCGGTTCCCCGATCTGGGCGAGCAGCGTACCGCGGAAGCGGAAATAGTCGCCGTACTCCAGTCCCACCGGAACGATCCAGACCGGACGGTCGCCGCCGGTGGCCCGGTAGGTGCCCAGCGCGATACGGGCCACCCCTTTGCCGATGGGCAGCAGGGCGTGCATCGGACGGTGCGTCCCCTCCGGCATGATGCAAAAGTGGCAGTCGTTGGCCAGCACTTCGATGGACTTTTCAATGGTCTCCTCCGCCTTGTGCATATTCTTCAGCCCGTCGCGCTTGCGGTTGATAGGCATGATTTTCAGATAGTTGAGAATACTGGCAATCTTGGGATTCTTGAAGACGTCGGCACGCGCCACGAAAACCTTGCGCCGGCGGCTCATCACCAGCACGGCGAGCGGATCCATCAAAGCGTCACAATGGTTCGGGGCATAGATAACGGCGCCGTCGGTAGGAATCTTGTCCATTCCGAGGTAGCGGACCCGGCGGTAGGAACCGCGGATGAAGGCATCCGTCCACCAGCGAAGGGAGGAGTAGCCGAGGGACTTTTCGTAGATTTTCTTGCTCATTCCCGGTAATTTGGCCAGCAAGATACGAAATAAACCCGAATTTCTTACATTTGCAGTATGGCATACACGCTGATGTTCTATAATCTGGAGAACCTCTACGACACCGCAGACGATCCGGAAACCAACGACGAGGAATTCACACCGGCCGGCGAAAAACGCTGGACCCTGGAACGCTACCATACGAAACTCGACAACCTGAGCGAGGTGGTCGGAGCCGTTGCCAGCGCCCAGGGGGGATTTCCGGTGGTGATCGGCGTCTCCGAGGTGGAGAACATGCGCGTGATGCGGGATCTGGCCGCCCGGAAGCGGATGCAAGGCGCTCACTACAAATGCCTACACTATGAGTCCAACGACGCCCGCGGCGTAGATGTCGGCGCCTTCTACCGGCCCGACAAGTTCACCCTGCTGGGCAGCGAGCCGGTGAAACTGGTGCTCCGCAGCGGACGGGAATACATCGGCCGCGATATCCTGGCGATGTGGGGCCTTCTGGACGGCGAGATGTTTGCCTTTTATATCTGTCATTTCCTCTCCCGCCGTGCCGGCATCGAATCCTCCGCCGGTTTCCGCCGCGCCGGAGCCGAGACCGCCCGTGACCACGCCAAGGCGCTGGCCCAGAAGTATCCCGGTCTCAAGGTGGTCATCATGGGCGACATGAATGACAACCCCGACGACGTCTCACTCGCCGAACTGCTTCCCGCCCGCCGCAATCTCTTTTCGGTCAAGCCCGGAGAGTATTTCAACCCCTTCTGGCAGTTGCACGATGAAGGAGTTGGCAGCAGCCTCCACGGCAGCCGCTGGACCATGTATGACAACATCATCGTCAGCCACTCGCTGCTGGACCAAAGCGCCACCGCGGGTCGCACCCTCTTCGGCGGCCGCACCGTCCGTGGCCTGCATCTGGCCAAGACCGACGCCCGCCACTACGGCGAAGTCTTCCGCCGCAACTTCATGATGCAGAAAGGCAAGCCCAAGCGCTGCTACGACGGCAACCACTTCCAGAGCGGCTACAGCGACCACCTCCCCGTCCTGGTCAAGCTCCGCTAGAGGCCCTGCCCGGTTTCGTTCCAGCCTCTTAGCCCCCGCCCGTCATGCGAATCCCTATCCTTGGGCCGCGTTGCCGTCCGGGGTTTGGCGTCCCGCGTTCCTGCTCCTCCGTATCCCCGTACTACCCGTTGAGCTTTGGCGGCTAACTATCAGTGAATCAGCGAAATGATGAAAGCACTGGTATCCGTTTTGGGCACCAGTGCTTTGCGTTATCTGCTGTCCGTCAGTGAGTTAGCCGCCAAGGCTCAGCGGGGCCGCCGGCTAATCGTTGTTCAGCTCGCGGATGTCGACCTGGTCGCGGCGGGAGGAGCCGAGGAGCCACTCGCTGTACCAGTCGGCCATGCGCCAGAAGAAGTACTCGTTCATGTCGCCGAAGCCGTGCTTCTGGCCCGGGAGGATCAGCATCTCAAAGCGCTTGTTGGCGCGGATGAGCGCATCCACCACGCGGATGGTGTTGCCCGGATGGACGTTGTCGTCCACGTCGCCGTGCACGAGCAGCAGGTGACC
>JAFSWO010000033.1 GCA_017450165.1 Bacteroidales bacterium
CAAGAGATTCTGGTCCTCTTAGTGGCGGTTCGAATCCGTCTACCTCAACAAAAGTGAGGGCGGGGTAGCTCAGTTGGTCAGAGCGCATGATTCATAATCATGAGGTCGCCAGTTCAATCCTGGCCCCCGCTACGAAGATAAGCCGCAAGTATTGCGGCTATTTTTGTGTACTGCGGTCCCTACGAGCAAGCTCGCTTGCTCAGGGGGCCGCGGTGCACAAAAAAAGCGCGGCCCGCCTGATGGCGGGCCTGCTTATCTTCGGGCTGCCCCTGCGCGGGAGCGCCCAGGAATGCGCAGCTTCGCTTGGCGAAGCGAGCAAAATCCTAGCCCCTGCGCGGATCGCTATCGCCCCAGCAACACCACCGCGTAGGCGGAGATGCCCTCCTCGCGGCCGATGGGTCCGAGTTTCTCCGTGGTGGTAGCCTTGACGGAAACGCAGTCGGTTCCGACCCCCAGCAGCGGTGCGATTGTCTCGCGCATCTGCGGCACGTAGGGTGCGATCTTGGGTTTCTGCGCCAGCAGGGTCATGTCGGCGTTCACCACCCGCCAGCCAGCCTGGTGGACCATCGCGACCACCCGCTCCAGCAGCAGCCGGCTGTCAATGCCGCGAAACTCCTCCGACGTATCCGGAAAATGCTGTCCGATATCGCCCAGGGCCAGGGCGCCCAGCAGGGCGTCGCAGAGGGCGTGCAGCAGCACGTCGCCGTCCGAGTGGGCGATACAGCCCTTCGTGTGGGGGATCTTCACCCCACCCAGCACCAGCGGCAGTCCCTCGCCCAGTGCGTGAATATCGTATCCGTTGCCGATTCGCAAATTGGTCATAACCATAAGTCTTTTCTGCAAATGTACGCTATTTATTCGTAACTTTGTATTTTGTACAAAAATCGACGGAAGTATGGCACGCATCACTTTTTTCAGCACACCGGAACCGCGGCAGTACAACTACACGCCGCGCTACTACGATGAGCGCAAAGAGCGGTTGGAGGAACTCTACAAGAAATACGGTCGCACCCCGGAAGGGATGCGGAAGGCCGAGGCGGAGGCTGCCCTGAAAGATGCGGCCGAAGGAAATCCGGACCGTTACGTGCCCGGCTCCCTGATTCACGGCGCCTATGCCCGTGCCCGCCAGAACCGTGAGGAACCGCGCGCCAAGAGCCGTTCCCGCATGAAAAAGATCCTGACCGCGATCTCGGTGGTACTGATCATCGCCCTCGCCTGGTTCCTGGGCCAGGGCTTCCTCCGTCTGTTACGATAGAACCCTCCCGCCATGCTCAAAGTCCTTCCCGAAAACCTGTCGAACCTGATTGCCGCCGGTGAGGTGGTGGCGCGTCCGGCCTCTGTCGTCAAGGAGCTGATGGAGAACGCCGTAGATGCCGGTGCCAGGACCGTTACGGTCTCCGTGACCGATGCCGGCCGCACCCTGATCCAGGTGATCGACGACGGCTGCGGCATGACCCCGGAAGAGGCTTCCCTCTGCTTTGAGCGTCACGCCACCTCCAAGATCAGCGAGGCGGCCGACCTGGAGCACATTACCACCTTTGGCTTCCGCGGGGAGGCCCTGCCTTCCATCGCCGCCGTGGCGGAGGTGACCCTCAAGACCCGTCGTCCGGAGGATTCCGTGGGCACGGAGGTCGTCATGGCCGCCTCCAAACAGGTCTCAGCAGGCCCCGTTTCGGCCCCCTCGGGCACCAATATCGCCGTTCGCAACCTCTTCTATAATGTCCCGGCCCGTCGTAAGTTCCTCAAGAGCGACAATTCCGAGTTGCGCGCCGTGATCCAGGAATTCCTGCGCGTCGCGCTCACCCGGCCCGAGCTCGCGTTGCGGCTCATTTCGGGCGGCAAGGATATCTACAACCTGCGCGCGGTGGAAAACCACAAACGCCGCATCCAGGATATCTTTGGCCGCGAACTGACGGCCGACCTGGCGGAGGTGGGCGAGGAGACCTCGGTGGTCACCGTGCATGGGTATGTGGGCGCTCCCGAGGCAGCCCGCAAGACGGCCGGCAACCAGTATCTCTTCATCAACGGGCGTTATTTCCGCTCGGCCTACCTGCACAAAGCGGTCTGCCGCCCCTATGAGAAGCTGATTCCCGAAGGCTATACCCCGACCTATTTCCTCTGGCTCGAGACGGAGCCCGACAAGGTGGACGTCAACATTCATCCGGCCAAGACCGAGGTGAAGTTTGCCGAGGAGCAGATGGTCTTTGAGATGCTCGCGGCCGTGGTGCGCGAAGGATTGGGCCGCAACGCCATGATGCCGGCCATCGATTTCGACATGAAGGGCGCCCCGGACATTCCCACGCTGCAATCTACCGTATCGCGCGGCGGGTATATGGCTCCGCCAAAGATTGACTTCAATCCGTTGTTCGATCCCTTCGAGGCCCCGAAGCCGTACGACGGCGGCGGCATGCAGCAACTCTTTGAAGATGCGCCGGCCTTCGCGGAAGATGAGTTTATCCTGCTGCGCGGCAAGTATATCGTGACCAAGACCGAGCAGGGGCTGTTGGCCGTGCACATTGGCCGCGCCCGCGAGCGCATCTTCTACGAGCACTACCTGGAGCGGATTGCTGAGCGCATGCCGGTGGCCCAACAGACGTTGTTCCCCGTGTCGCTGCAGCGCACGCCGGATGAGGTGCTGACCCTGGAAGAGGAGGCTGCCACGCTGACCGACCTGGGATTCGACATCCGCTCGCTGGGCGGCGGAACCCTGGTGGTCAACGCCTTGCCGGAAGGCTATCCCACCGATTCGGAGGGGGTGGCCAAGGCCATTGACGAACTGATTGCCGCCCTGCGCGACGAGACCCTCTCCGATGATTATCGTACCTTCCTGGCCGGCAAGATGGCCCGCAGCGCTGCAGCCGCAGGCGCTGCCACGCTCACCCGCCAGGGGGCACAGGATTTGCTGGCACAGCTGTTCCAATGCCGCCAGAGCCAGCGCACGGCCGACGGCCGCAAAGTTTCCGTTTTACTCACCCTCGAAGACCTCGATAAACTGTTATGAATTTCGATACAGGCCGTCCCCGGTTCCTCTCCAACCTTCCGCCCGTAGTCCGCAACCTCGTCATTATCAATATAGTAGTGATGATTGCCACCTGGCTGGGCGGAGACAAGATGTACGGGGCTTTCGCCCTCTTTTCCTTTGGATCGCCCCTTTTCCGCCCCTGGCAGCTGGTTACCCACATGTTCATGCACGGCGGATTCTGGCATATCTTCTTCAATATGTACACGCTGGCCATCTTCGGCCCGGTGCTGGAGAATCAGTGGGGAAGCAAGAAGTTCCTCATCTTCTACTTTGTAGTGGGCCTCGGTGCGGCGCTTTGCCATAATCTGGTGATGCACCTGCAGATTACCCATGCGGCCGCCGCGGGCAATATCGCCCTCGCGCAGAGCCTGATGCGCGTCCCTACGATCGGTGCTTCGGGCGCCATCTACGGCGTGCTGCTGGGCTTTGCGATGCTTTTCCCGAATGCGGAGCTGCGGCTCATCTTCCTGCCCTTCTTCCCGCTGAAAGCCAAGTGGCTGATCCTGATCTTCGCCGCAATCGAGCTCTTGACCGGTGTGGTGGGAACGCAGGACGGCGTGGCCCATTTTGCACATCTGGGCGGCATGCTCTTCGCCCTGATTCTGATTCTTTACTGGAAGAAACACGGACAAATGTATAACTGATGGAAAACGAAAACGCACTTTTTGACAAGGCCGACCTTGATGAGGCGATTGCCGTCCTGAAGGCCGGCGGTGTGATTCTCTATCCCACCGATACCGTCTGGGGGCTGGGCTGCGATGCCACGAACCCCGCTGCGGTGGCCAAGGTTTTTGAAATCAAGCGGCGCGCGGAAAGCAAGTCGCTCGTCACCCTTGTGGCGGATGCCGACATGATCGGCCGCTACGTGAAGGAGATTCCCGAGGTGGCCATCAACCTGATTGAGGTGAACGACCGCCCCATGACCATCGTCTATCCCGGTGCCGTGAACCTGGCCTCCGGTGTGGTGGCGGAAGATGGCACGGCTGCCATCCGCATCCCCTCCGGAAGCGAATTCTGCGTACAGCTGATCCGCCGCTTCGGCAAGGCGTTGGTCTCCACTTCGGCCAACTTCTCGGGTGAGCCCACGCCGGTTTGCTACGAAGAGATTCCCATTGACATCATTGAAGCGGCAGACTGGGTAGCGGATCCTTGCCTGGAAGAGGGCGCCACCGGCGAACCTTCGCAGATCATCCAGGTGGGGCTCCACGGTGAAATCAAAATCATCCGGGAATAAGCGATGGAAAAGCCCGTCACCTGTTTTGTGCCCTACCACGACGATGCGCAGGCTGCCGATACCGTAGCGGCGCTCCGCCGTCAGGCTCCCGTAGGCGATATCTTCCTGCTGGACGAACCCATCCGTTCCACCGCGGCGCTCCGCGAAATCGCCGCACGCGCCAAGACGCCCTACACGCTGCTTTTCACCAAATTCACGTCGCTGGATTTCATCCTCTTCTCCATCGAACGAATGATAGAGGTCCAGCATTCCACCGGTGCGGCCATGGTCTATGCGGACCGTTTCTTCCGCCGCGACGGCGTGGATACCCCGGCCCCGGTGATCGATTGCCAGTTGGGCTCGCTGCGCGATGACTTCGACTTCGGCCCGGTGACGCTCTGGCGCACCGACGCCCTGCAGGAGGCGGTCTCCCGCATGACCACCGACTATCAATATGCCGGTCTCTATGACCTGCGGCTGAAGGTTTCGCAGAAGGGCTCTCTGGAGCATATCAACGAGTTCCTCTACTATGATGTCGAGACCGATACCCGCAAGAGCGGGGAGAAGCAGTTCGACTATGTGGACCCGAAGAACCGCGCCGTCCAGATCGAGATGGAGGCGGCGGTCACCGACCACCTCAAGGCCATCGGCGGCTATCTAGCCCCGGTCTTCAAGAGCGTGGATTTCGGCCACGACGACTTCGCCTTCGACGCCTCCGTGGTGATTCCCTGCCGCAACCGCGTGCGGACCATCGGTGATGCCATCGCCTCCGCGCTGAACCAGAAGACCAAGTACAAGTATAACGTCATCGTGGTGGACGACAACTCCACCGACGGCACCGTAGACGTAATTAAACGTTTCCTTACGGATAATAAGCTGATCTACATTGCGCAGGATCCGAGCTACCACGCCATCGGCGGCAACTGGAACGTGGCGCTGCATCATCCTTCCTGCGGCCGCTTCGCCCTGCAGCTGGATTCGGACGACCTTTACTCTGGCCCGGACACCGTGGAGAAGTTCGTCAATGCCTTCTACGAGCAGCAGTGCGCCATGGTGATCGGCACCTATCAGATGACCGATTTCCAGATGAATCCGCTCCCGCCGGGCATCATCGACCACCGCGAGTGGACCCCGGAGAACGGTCGCAACAACGCCCTGCGAATCAACGGGCTGGGCGCCCCGCGCGGTTTCTGGACGCCACTGCTGCGCACCTTCAACTTCCCCACCACCAAGTATGGTGAAGACTATGCCGTGGGGCTCCGCATCTGCCGAGAATACCAGATCGGCCGCATCTGGGAGCCCATCTACAATTGCCGTCGCTGGGAGGGTAATTCCGACGCCGCGCTCGACATTGACCGCGTGAACGCCAATAACTTCTACAAGGACCGCATCCGCACCTGGGAACTCCAGGCGCGCATTGCGATGAACGCCGCTGCCCGATGAAACCCCAGCGTCAGCTCTCCGTCGGAATCTTCTCCGCGCCGCAGGTGGCCTTCCGCTTCCTGCAGCCCTGTACTTTTGCAGGCAGGCGCTATGAAGAGCGATGGAGCGCTGAATACCGCGAGGGACGCATCCTTTTTGACGGTGCACTCTACGACGAAGTAATCTTTACCCCGGAGCCTGCGGCCTCGGTCGAGACCTCCTTCGCTCCGGCATCGTTCGTCCTCTCCGACGTGACCATCGGGGTGGATTTCCACTGGCAGCGCAAAGAGGCCCAGCGCTTTGCGGGGGCGCTTAAGCTGATGGTGGAAGGGGAGCGGATTACCGCCGTCAACCTCATCGGGATCGAGGATTACCTACGCTGCGTGATTGCCTCCGAGATGAAGGCCACCGCGTCGCCCGAGTTTCTCAAGGCCCACGCCGTGATCTCCCGCTCCTGGCTGCTGGCGCAGATTGAGCGCCGCGGCACTGTTCCCGCCGGACGGCCTGAGTTCGTGGAAACCCCCGACACGCTGATCCGCTGGGCCGACCGCGAAGACCACCTGCACTTCGATGTCTGCGCCGACGACCATTGCCAGCGCTACCAGGGGCTTTCACGCCTCTCCTCCCCGCGGGCCGATGAGGCCGTGTTGGCCACCTGGGGCCAGATGCTGACCTACGAGGGCGCCCTCTGCGACACCCGCTTCTCCAAATGCTGCGGCGGAATGACCGAGCGCTACGGCACCTGCTGGGAAAACCGGGACTATCCCTATCTGGCATCGGTCGCTGACCGCCCCGCTGAAGGCGGCCCCGACTTCTGCGATACTGCAGACGACACTGTCCTCTCGCAGGTACTCAACGACTACGACCTGGAGACCAAAGACTTCTATCGCTGGCGGGTGGAATACGGTCGCCGCGAGCTGGCCGACCTGATCCGCCGTCGCTCCGGCCTGGATTTCGGTGACGAGATCTGTGCCCTGGAGCCGCTCGAACGGGGAGCCTCCGGCCGAATCTGGCTGCTGCGCATCGTGGGCTCCGCCCGTTCGATGACCGTCGGCAAGGAGCTGACCATCCGTCGCTGGCTCTCCGAAAGCCACCTCAAAAGTTCCGCCTTCGAAGTCTCCTATACCGCCGACCGCATCATCCTGGAGGGGCGAGGCTGGGGACATGGCGTAGGACTCTGTCAAATCGGCGCCGCCGTGATGGGCCATCGCGGTTATCCGTACGCTGAAATCCTGGCCCACTATTTTCCCGGAGCGAAACTCTCTACCCGATGAAAGCCGCCAAAACGACCTCCCCGTGGATCTGGATACCGACCCTCTACTTTTTCGAGGGTTTGCCTTACTTCATTGTCAATACCATCTCTATTCTGATATTCAAGGATTTGGGCATGGACAACGGCCGGGTGGCGCTCCTGACGAGCCTCATCGGCCTGCCGTGGCTCATCAAGCCGCTCTGGAGCCCCTTCGTGGATATCTTCCGCAGCAAGCGATGGTGGATTCTGGTGATGCAGCTGCTGATGGCCCTCTCCGTGGCGCTGATCGCGTTGACCCTGCCCGCCCATTCGCCATTCACCTTGACCCTCATCTTCTTCGTAATTGCCGGATTCGCTTCGGCTACGCATGATATTTCGGCCGATGGCTACTACATGATTGCGCTTGACGAGCGGAACCAGTCCGCCTTCGTGGGCATCCGCAATACCTTCTACCGCGTGGCGATGGTCTTTGGACAGGGGGTGCTGGTGGTGCTGGCCGGCGCTCTGGAGAACCGCTCCGGCAGTTCGGTTGCCGCCTGGCGCACCACGCTGCTGGTGACGGCCGGTCTCTTCGCGCTGCTCTCGTGGTTCCACGCCCTGCTGCTGCCCCATCCCGCGGATGACCGCAGTGCGGGCAAAAAGCAACCCGGAGAGGTGCTGCGCGAATTCGGCCGTGCCTTCGGCTCGTTCTTCACCAAACCCGGCATCGGGCTTGCCATCGCCTTCATGCTGCTCTTCCGCCTGCCTGAGGCCTTCTCCGTCAAGATGCTCTATCCCTTCTTCAGTGATGGTGTCTCGGTCGGCGGCCTGGGGCTGGACAAGACGGCCTTCGGGCTCGTTTACGGCACGGCGGGAGTGATTGCCCTATTGGCCGGAGGCATCCTCGGCGGCCTGGCCATCTCGCGGTTCGGCCTACGCAAGTGCCTGTTGCCCATGGCGCTCAGCCTGGCGCTGCCCTGCTCGGTCTATCTGATTCTGGCCCTGCTGCAACCCACCTCGCTCTGGCTGATCGGCAGCCTCGTGGTCTTTGACCAGTTCGGCTATGGATTCGGCTTCACGGCCTACACGGTCTATATGATGCGGTTTGCGGACGGCCCGCTCAAAACTTCCCACTACGCCATCTGTACGGGCTTCATGGCCCTCTCGATGCTGCTGCCCGGCGCGGTGGCCGGCTATCTGCAGGAGGGACTCGGTTATACCGGCTTCTTCTGGATGGTGATGGCCTGCTGTCTGGCGACGGTCGGCATCACGCTGGCGGCCCGCAAACGCTTTGTGGCGGTGCTCGTCGCGCTGCTGCTGGCGCCCGCTGCCTTTGCCGCCCAGCCTCCGGTGGTGGTGAAGACCGGGCTGGAGGTGCTGCGCGACATGAACTTTGAGCCGCTCCATGGCAAGCGCGTGGGGCTGGTGACCAATCCTACGGGGGTGGACCGCAATCTGGTCTCCACCGTGGATATCCTCTATAACGCGCCCGACGTGGAATTGGTAGCCCTCTTCGGCCCGGAGCACGGCGTGCGGGGCGATGCCTATGCGGGCGACCGCGTCACGGATTCGCGCGATCCGGCTACCGGCGTGAAGGTGTGGTCCATCTACGGCAAGACCCGCAAACCCACCCCCGAAATGCTCGCGGGGCTCGATGTGGTGGTCTATGACATCCAGGATGTCGGTTGCCGCTCCTACACCTTTATCAGCACGCTGGGCCTGATGATGGAGGCCTGTGCGGAGGCTGACATCGAGGTGATGGTGCTCGATAGGCCCAACCCGCTGGGCGGTGAGAAGGTGGAGGGTTGCATCGTGGAGCCGGGCTGCTTCTCCTTTATCAGCCAGTTCCCGATTCCGTACGTGTACGGACTCACGGTGGGCGAGCTGGCCATGCTGCTTAACGAGGAGGGAATGCTGCGCGGTCAGAGGGGCGATGCGCCGACCGCCGCCAACTGCCGTCTCACCGTCATCCCCATGACCGGCTGGACACGCGATATGACCTATGATCAGACCGGCCTGCCCTGGGTACTGCCTTCCCCGCACATTCCATCGGCCGCCACCTCCTTCTATTATCCCGCCTCCGGCCTGGTGGGTGAACTGCCGGGCTGCCTCTCGGTGGGCGTGGGTTATACCATTCCTTTCCAGGCTTTTGCAGCCGGCTGGATTGACGATCCGGAGGAGTTTTGCCGCCGGCTGAATCGCCTGAATCTGCCCGGCGTGCGCTTCCGCCCCATCGTCTTCAAACCCTTCTACGCCTTTGGCCAGGGTGAGACGCTCCGCGGCGTCCAGTTCTTCTTCACGGACTATGATTCGGCGGTTCTCTCCGAAACGGGCTTCTACGCGCTTCAGGTGGCTGCCGAGATGTACCCATCCCACGCCGCTTTTGCCGATCCTTCCCGCAAGATCGGCAACTTCGATATTGCCGTCGGTTCCAAGCAGATCCGTGAAGGCTTTGCGGCCCGCCACCGCTTTGAAGACATCAAGGCCTACTGGCATAAAGACGAGGAGGCCTTTCGCAAGACCTCCTCGAATTACTGGCTCTATCGCTAGCGCCTGTTAGTAGTAGCGCGGCGCGAGGTTGGCAATCACTTCGAACCAGATCCGTCCGTCGAGCACGACCATCTGATAGAGCGTATCCTCTACGCGGTAGCAGGTGCTGCCGTTCATCATCACGATTTCATAGTCTGCAGGAATCTGCGGGATGAGGGCGCCGATAGGCGGTTCAATCACATGGTAGTAACGGCCCCGGAGACGGTAGAAGACACCGTCCCAGCAGTAGCAGTCGTTGTAGATGTAGCGGGCATTCGGACTGAACCAGACAGGGGCGGGAATGATGCCGAAGAGGTTCATGGCAATCTTGACGCCGAACGGCGGACGGCAGATGCAGTAGTATCCGTTGACGCGGCGATAGTAGATGCCGTCGTAGTAGTAATAGCGAATCTTGTTGTAGCGACGGCTGTGGTAGCCACGCGGCAGGGTGTTGATGAAGTGACCGAAGTAGTGGTCGGCGTGGTGATAGTTGGGCTTCGGATGATAGAGGCCGGGCTTGCGGTCAATGCGGTCGGGCATGTGGTGGCCATAGTCGTGACCCGGGGTCGGGTGACTCTCGTAGTGACCGGTATACTTGCCGGGTTTGTGATCCGGCTTGTGGCTCGTGCCTGGCTTCGGGCTGTGGCCCTTGTGGTCGTCGCCTCCCACCTTCACGCCGTGGCTGCCGCTGGGCTTGTTGCCCGGTTTCGCACTCGGCTGATGGCTGCTCGGCTTGCTTTCTGGCCTTACGCTCGGCTTGGAACTCGGCTTGGAAGGCGTGCTGCTGGCGGGCTTGGTGGACGAACCGGTCGTCACGGTCGGCTTCTTGGCGCGGTCAGAAGCGGTGGTGCCGCTCGGCTTAGTGCCGCTCGGTTTAGCCTCGCTCGGCTTGGAGCTACTCTGCTTCGTTGTTTGCGTCGTATTGTTCTTCGTGTTGTTGTGCGCCCGGTTCTGGGCATACGCTTCCGGAGCGACCGCAGTCAGCAAAAGAACGGTGGTCAGCGCCAGTGCGTATTGGAGGAATCTTTTCATGTTTATATGTGTTTAAACGTTTACTTCCGTATAAAGTCGGACGAGGTTGAGGATCACCTCGGTGGCTTTCTCCATGCTCTCGAGCGGCACGAACTCCATCTTGCCGTGGAAGTTCAGTCCGCCCGCAAAGATGTTCGGGCAGGGGAGTCCCATAAAGGAGAGGCGTGCGCCGTCGGTGCCGCCGCGGATGGGCTGAACCTTGGGTTTGATGCCGGCCATTTCCATCGCCTGGATGGCTTTTTCCACCACATGGTAGTGCGGCTCCACCGCCTCCCGCATATTGTAATACTGATCTTTCAGCTCCAGAGCGACAATCTCCCCGTAGCGGCGGTTGATCTCCGCCACCGCGGCGCTCATCTGCTCCTTGCGCTGCTCGAACCGCGCACGGTCGTGGTCGCGGATGATATAGCTCATCTCGGCCTGCTCCACGGTGCCGCGCAGGTTGGTCAGGTGGAAGAATCCTTCATACCCTTCCGTGTGCTCCGGGCGTTCGCCGGCAGGCAGCTGTGCGTCCAGCTCGTGCGCCACATGCAGCGCATTGATCATCTTGTCTTTGGCATAGCCCGGGTGAACGTTGCGCCCCTGGATGCGCAGTTTGGCGCTGGCTGCATTGAAGTTCTCGTACTCCAGTTCACCAACGGCCCCGCCATCCATCGTGTAGGCATAATCGGCTCCGAAGCGGGCCACGTCAAAGTGATCCACGCCGCAGCCGATCTCCTCGTCCGGGGTGAACCCGATACAAAGCTTTCCGTGCGGCACTTCCGGGTGCGCGAGGAGGTATTCCACGGCGCACATGATTTCCGCCACGCCGGCCTTGTCATCGGCTCCGAGCAGGGTGGTGCCATCGGTCGTAATCAGGGTCTGTCCCTTGTAATCGGCCAGTTCCGGGAACTCCGCCACCTTCAGCAGCAGCCCCGGCACGCCGCGCAGCGCGATATCCTTCCCGTCATAGTTCGGAATGATCTGGGGATTCGTGCAGGCACCCGGCGCGTCGGGCGAGGTATCCACATGGGCAATGAAGCCCACGACCGGCACCTTCTCGCAACCCTTCGTGGCCGGGATGGAGGCCATTACGTAGCCATTCTCGTCCAGCGAAGCGTTCTTTACGCCCAGCGCGTGCAACTCTTCCACCAGCAGGCGGCTGAGGTCCAGCTCGCGCTGCGCGGAGGGTTGCTGCCCACCTTCAAAGGATTCGTCCGACTGGGTGTCGATGGCGATATAGCGGAGGAATTTGTCAAGTATCTTTTCCATTATCAGGCAGTTTTATCGACTTTCATAGAAGAGCGGATCATATACAGGATGATGCCGATCAGCGGCAGGATGGCGATCGCCTCGCCATAAGCTGCATTCCAGGAGGTGAGGAACCAGTCCACGTTCGCGAACTTCAGGATGGCGCTCACCACACCCATCAGGGCACCGCCTGCAATGAAACCAGATGCAATCAGCGTGCCTTTTTCCTTTCGCGCTGCGTTAATCTTTGCATCCTTGCTGCGGCTGCCTACGTACCAGGAGATGGCCCCGCCGATCAGCAACGGAAGGTTGAGGTCGATGGGAATGAACATGCCCAGGCAGAAGGCCAGTGCCGGCACCTTGAAGACGGTGAGCAGAATGGCAATGACCGCACCGATGCCGTAGAGCAGCCAGGGGGCGTTGCCGCCGCTCATCATGGGCTGCACGATAGCCGCCATGGCGTTGGCCTGCGGCGCGACAAGGGCATTCTCACCCGTGAACCCGTAGGCCTTGTTGAGAATCAGGATCACGCCGGCCACCGTGACGGCTGCCACCAGCACGCCCACGAAGTTCCACTTCTCCTGGTTCTTCGGGGTGGTTCCGATCCAGTATCCGATCTTCAGGTCGGTGATCAGTGCGCCGGCCACCGAGAGGGCCGTGCAGACCACGCCGCCGATCACCAGCGCCGCCACCATGCCGCCGTTGCCTTTCAGTCCGCAGGCTGCCAGGACGATGGCGGTAATGATCAGGGTCATGATGGTCATGCCGCTCACCGGGTTGGTACCCACGATGGCAATCGCGTTGGCCGCCACCGTCGTGAAGAGGAAGGCAATCACGGCCACGATCAGCAGCCCCACCCGGGCTTGCCATACGGTATTCACCACGCCGCCGAAGGCAAAGAATGCGAAGACGGCCAGCAGTGCCACCGAAATGCCGAACACCACGGTTCGCATGGAGAGGTCTTCATCCGTGCGTTCCGGTTTGGCCTGTGCGCCACCCTTGCGGGAGAATTCGCTGACGGCGATGCCCACGGCGGACTTGATCACTTTGGAGGATTTGATGATGCCGATAATGCCGGCCGTCGCGATACCGCCGATACCTATATGACGCGCGTAGGTCTTGAAGATCATGTCCGGGCTCATGGAGGCCACGGTATCGGTGATACCGGTGTGCATCAGGTCAAGCACCTGCGGGCCCCAGATCAGGTTGATCAGCGGGATGATGACCAGCCACACCAGGAAGGAGCCGCAGCAGATGATGAAGGCATATTTGAGACCCACGATGTAGCCGAGGCCGAGCACGGCTGCACCGGTATTGAGTTTCAGGACGAGTTTGGCCTTGTCGGCAACCACGGTGCCCCAGTGGGTGACGGTGGTGCTGACGGTTTCAGCCCAGGCGCCGAAGGTGGCCACGACAAAGTCGTAGAGACCGCCGATCAGGCCGCTGAGAACCAGCGTGCGGGCACTCTTGCCGCCGCTTTCGCCGCTGACCAGCACCTGCGTGGTGGCGGTAGCCTCAGGGAAGGGGTACTTGCCGTGCATCTCCTTGACGAAGTATTTCCGGAAGGGGATGAGGAAGAGGATACCCAGCACGGCGCCCAGCAGCGAGGAGAGGGCCATCTGCATGAAGTTGACATCCAGGTCCAGGATATAGATGGCCGGCAGGGTGAAGATGCCGCCCGCCACCACTGCGCCCGAGCAGGCGCCGATGGACTGGATAATCACATTCTGGCTGAGGGAGTCCTTCCTGCGGGCGGCACTCGAGAGCCCGACCGCCAGGATGGCGATGGGGATGGCCGCTTCGAAGACCTGGCCGACCTTCAGTCCCAGATAGGCTGCGGCCGCCGAGAAGAGGACCGTCATCAGGAGTCCGACAGTCACCGACCAGGCGGTTACCTCTTTATACTTCTTTTCAGGGGAGAGAATCGGACGGTAGCTCTCGCCCTCCTTCAGCTCCCGATAGGCGTTTTCCGGGAGCGATGTGGGATTTTGTTCCTGAGGTTCCATTTTCTTTGAAAATATTTGTACAAATTTCTCGAAAAAATTTGGAGATTGCAAAAAAGTAGTTACCTTTGCAGCCCGTTTCGGAAAAGCCGTTTGAACGGAATATCTGAAACACAGTTCATTGACTTATTGAGAGAGATAACGAGGTAAAAAAACTGTAAGCAAAAGATAGTCTGAAATTTTTACAAGAGTTTTTCCTGTAATGATTGTGGACTACAATTTCATTAATTGAGTGACCTGTC
>JAFSWO010000034.1 GCA_017450165.1 Bacteroidales bacterium
CCGGTACCGCCCTCGGCGATCGGGTTCATCGTGTCGATGCAACGCACGCCCGTCTCCATGATGCGGAAGGGGCGGGGTTTCTCCACATAACCGCCAACCGCCACCTTGACGGGCCATTTCTGGGTCATGGTGACCTTGTGGTCTTCGCCGTCGGCATCCGTCAGGACAGCCACGACTTCGTCGATCGTATAGTCGCCTTCGCCGATGAGGGTTTTGACGGTATATTCGCCCTTGAAGGCAAACGGAACCATGATTTTGTGAGGGAGCCAACCCTCTTTGACCTCACCGAGCCAGTCAGCGGCCACCACTTTGTCACCCACCTTGGCGATGGGGGTGAAGTGCCACTGTTTGCTGTGGTCCAGCGGAGAGGTGTATTCGCCGCGGCGGAGGAAGACATCCTCCATCGTCTCGAGGTTGTTCTGCAGACCGTCGTAGTTGCTCGAGAGTAGGCCCGGGCCGAGGGTTACCTCCAGCATGTGGCCGTCAAACTCGACGGTATCGCCCTGCTTCAGTCCGCGGGTGCTTTCGTAAACCTGGACAAACGCATCCTTGCCCGTGACCTTGATGACCTCGGCCATGAGCCGGGTGCCGCCGAGGTTGATGTAGCAGATCTCGTTCTGCGCCACGTCGCCGTCGATACGGACGGTCACGAGGTTGGAAATGATGCCGGTTACAATACCTGTGCTTTTCATATAGGTAAATGATGATTGATTTCGTTATTTGGTGTTCGGATCGTAGTTGACGCCGGAGAAGGTGCCGCGCACTTCGTCTACCAGACGGCTGAAGAGTTCCGCGCCGGTCTTGGGATCCAGTACGTTCCAGCGCGAGACGATGTGCGCCTTGACCAGGAAGGCCAGCAGCACGTCGATATCGAAGAGGTTGAACTGCGTCAACTCCTCCGCCTTGCGCCAGTAGAGGCGGTCCAGCTGCTTTTCGCGCTCCAGGATATCCTTGGTGGCGAAGAGGGCCTCCAGCTGCGGAAGTTCCTCGAATTCAGCCGCGTAAGGACGTCCTTCCAGATGGGCGACCTTGGCCTCGCGCACGTTGCGGTCAAAGGCAAAGAAGGCCCGCAGGAAGCGGTTGCGCTGCCGGGCGACTCCTCCGTAGAAGGCGTGTCCGATACGCTCGGCGTCCAGTCCGGTCTCCAGCCAGTCAATCAGCCGTCCGTCTCCGGCTGGACACTGCGCCTTGAGAAAGGCGGTCAGCTCCGCGAAGTCGAAGGGATGCGGCTCGCAGTCCGGTTGGAAATCCGGCAGTCCGGCAATCAGATAGGGATAATTGGTCATTATTCTCCGAACAGGATTTTACGGGTGGCAGGGCGGAGGTAACCGCCGATCAGGCGGCTGAAATCCTCTGCCGTGAAGCTGATGCGGTAGCTGCCGTCTGCGGGACCGATCTTGAAACCGTTCGCAAGATTCTTGGCGTACTTGATTTCCAGGCCGGCATTCAGCTGTTTGGAAACCTCGGCCTCCAGGGCGGCGTCCAGCTCTTTCTTCATGGATTCCGGAAGAATCACGGCGAGGGGAACGGACTCGGGATTGGCGGCGTTGAAGGCGCCCACGATGGTCTTGATCAGCTCTTTGATGAACGAAGCGTCAGAGAGCGCCTTGGCGGAGCTGTCGGCCACACCGCGGGTAAGAATCATCTGCTCGACATACTGCTTGGTGGCCGTGATGCTCTGGTTGGAGGCCATACGCAGGTCGTTGGCGGTCTTGGCTTGCAGTGCAGCGGCCTCTCTCTGGGCCTTTGCAACGATCTCCACGGCCTGTTCCTGTGCCTCGGCCACGATATCGTCGGCCTGACTGCGGGCCTTGGCGATCAGCACTTCCGCCTCCTGTTTTCCCTTTGACAGACCCTCATTGTAGAGCTTGTCGGTCAATGCTTGTAGTTTGTTGTCCATATAGGGTAAAATAGTTTGTTTTCAATTCTGCGAATGTAAGCAAAAAAAATAAAAAAAGACCGCCCGAAGGCGGCCTTTTTAATAACAAATCAATGTCGATTATCCGAGGAAGCCGAGGAGCATACCGGCAGCCACTGCGGAACCGATCACACCGGCCACGTTCGGGCCCATTGCGTGGGTCAGCAGGAAGTTGCTGGGATCGTACTCGCGGCCCACATTGTTGGATACGCGGGCGGCATCCGGCACGGCGGATACGCCGGCATTTCCGATAAGCGGGTTGATCTTGTTGCCCTCCTTGAGGAAGAGGTTGAAAATCTTCACGAAGAGCACACCGGTGAAGGTTGCAATCACGAAGGAGCAAGCACCGATGATGAAGATCCAGACGGAACGCCACTGCAGGAACTGGTCAGCCTGGGTGGAAGCACCTACGGTGAGACCAATCAGGATGGTGACCACGTCGATGAGCGGACCGCTTGCGGTGTTGGCTAGACGCTTGGTAACGCCGGATTCCTTGATGAGGTTACCAAAGAAGAGCATACCGAGCAGCGGAATACCCGACGGCACGATGAAGGCCGTGAGCAGGAAGCCGATGATCGGGAAGAGCTTCTTCTCTACCGGGGAGACCGGACGCGGCGGTTTCATGCGGATCAGGCGCTCCTTCTTGGTGGTGAGCAGTCGCATGATAGGCGGCTGTATCACAGGCACCAAGGCCATATAGGAGTACGCTGAGACCGCAATGGCGCCCATCATATCCGGAGCCAGTCGAGAGGAGAGGAAGATAGCGGTCGGGCCGTCAGCACCACCGATGATACCGATTGCACCAGCCTGTGCCGGGTCGAACCCGAAGGCCAGGGAGATGGCGTATGCGCCGAAGATACCGAACTGTGCCGCTGCACCGATCAGGAGCAGCTTCGGGTTGGAAATCAAGGCGGAGAAGTCGGTCATCGCACCGATGCCGAGGAAGATCAGAGGCGGGTAGAAGCCCTGCTTCACACCCTGATAGAGGATGTTGAGCACGGAGCCCTCTTCATAGACGCTGACCTTCAGCCCCTGGAACAACGGAATGTTGCCGATCAGGATACCGAATCCAATCGGAACCAGGAGCATCGGCTCCCACTCTTTCTTGATACCGAGGTAGAGAAAGAGGAGTCCGAAGAAGATCATGATCAGATACTGGCCGTTGCAGTTGGCAAAGCCGGTAAACTGCCAGAACTGTTGGAGGTTGGAGAGAATGTTTTCCATAACGTCCTATTCGATAACTGCCAGGGTTGCGCCTTCCAGAACGGAGTCGCCTTTCTGGACCATAAACTGCTTGAGGGTACCGTCGCACGGAGCTTCGATGCTGTTTTCCATCTTCATGGCCTCGAGGATCAGGATGCACTGGCCTTTCTTGACAGCGTCTCCTTCCTTTGCATTGAGGGAGAGGACGACGCCCGGAAGCGGTGCATTGACCTTTGTGCCACCTGCAGGGCCTGCAGCCGCGGGTTTGCTGACCTGGACGGTCTGAGCGGCGGGCGTGGTGGGACGGCCGGTGTTGATGACGACGGCGGGTTTCTTCTTGACAGCGACAGGCTGGTCGAACTCTACGTTGAACGGAGTTCCGTTGACCTCTACCTTGGCGGTGTTCTCAACGACTTCGTCGATGGTGACGTTGTAGTCGTTGCCGTTGATTTTGAGTTTATATTCTTTCATATTCGTTGTTTCGTTTGGAGTTACTTCTTTTTGATGACGGTAGGGGTCTGGCGGAAGCCCTGGATATGCGTGCTCCAAGGGGTGTAGGTCCGGTCGACCGGGTTCAGCGTGACTACGAAGCTTTCGTCGTCATGAGCCTCTTCCGCAACCAGATAGAGATGGAGGGCAGTGGCGATGGCAGCGTAAGTTTCTGCAGGAATTTCCCCATAGGTGGATTTCTCCACGGTGGTAGCCTGAGCGGCAGCCGATTTCTTCTTGCCCGCGCGGATGTTGATGATGCCGATGAGCTTGAAGAGGAGATAGAGGATGATGAGCGCCGTGAAGACGACGGTCATCGCCGTCAGTGCGAGAATAAAACCGTGCGGGTCGATCGCCTTCATCTTGTCGGGTTTGGCAGCCTTGTCGACGAGGGCGTTGTTGGTGCTCGGGGAGGTACGCTCGAGAACGCTCCAGCCTTCGCCGTCACCGTTGAAGGAGCCGATACCGTCTTCCAGACGGCCGTAGGATACATTCTCGCCGAGTTCGTGGTTGACCGGAATGCGGTCCACGATGGTCTTGCCATCACCTTTCACGAAGATGATCTCGCTGGCATTTTCCAAATCGAAATTAACGTGGAACGTGCCCCTGAAAGGCTGGTTGTCAGCCCAGAAGAGGACGTGCTGGCGCGGCTTGATCTGTGTCTGGATGTCGCCGCCGGGAATCTGGTATTTTTTGAGGTTGTCGGGATCGTCGGTCAGGAAGCAACCGCCGATATCCACCGTACCGTAGGAAGCGTTAAAGAGTTCGAACCAGGAGCTGTGCTGACCGAAATCATCCTGATAATCGGAAACGTTGATTATCAGGTACTCGTTCAGACGCATTTGGCCCTGACTCTGCGCCATCGCCGCTGCGGAGACCGTCAGAAAGACAACCGTCAAAAGAATTTTGATGCGTTTCATTTTGCGGAATCGGTTAACGGTTAGAGCGGGAGGTTATCGTGCTTCTTGGCAGGGTTGACGAGTTTCTTGTTGCTCAGCTGCTCGAGGGCGCGGATGATGCGGAAACGGGTGTTACGCGGCTCGATCACGTCGTCGATATAGCCATACTTCGCAGCGTTGTACGGGTTGCAGAAGAGGTCGTTGTACTCTTTCTTCTTTTCCTCTGCGAGTTTAGCCTTTGCTTCCGGATCTTCAACAGCCTTGATGTCCTTTGCATAGAGGACGGAAACAGCGCCGTCTGCGCCCATCACTGCAATGTTGGCGGTAGGCCAAGCGTAGTTGATGTCGCCGCGGAGCTGCTTGCAGCTCATCACGATGTGGCTTCCGCCATAGGACTTGCGGAGCGATACGGTCACCTTGGGAATGGTGGCCTCGCCGTAAGCGTAGAGGAGCTTTGCACCGTGGAGAATGACGGCGCCGTATTCCTGCTGCGTGCCCGGGAGGAAGCCCGGTACGTCCACGAGGGTGACGATTGGAATGTTGAAGGCGTCGCAGAAGCGGACGAAACGTGCGCCCTTGCGGCTGGAGTTGATGTCGAGCACACCTGCGAGCACCTTGGGCTGGTTGGCCACGATACCCACTGCGCTGCCGCCGAAGCGTGCGAAACCGACGATGATGTTCTTTGCATAGTCCTTGTGGACCTCGAGGAACTTGCCGTCATCCACGATGTCGCGGATCACTTCGTACATGTCGTACGGAGCGTTCGGGCTGTCCGGAATGATTTCGTTGAGGGAATCCTCGCAACGGTCGATCGGGTCGTTGGTCGGGAGGAAGTTCGGCTCTTCCATGTTGTTCTGCGGGAGGTAGCTCATCAGGTCGCGGATGGTGGCGATGGCCTCTTCCTCGTTGGCTGCGCAGAAGTGCGCGACACCGCTCTTGGAGGCGTGGACCGACGCGCCGCCCAGTTGCTCCTGGGTGACCTCTTCACCGAGGACCTGCTTCACGACAGCCGGACCGGTGAGGAACATGTAGCTCGTGCCTTCCACCATGATGGTGAAGTCGGTGAGGGCGGGGGAGTAGACAGCACCGCCGGCGCAAGGGCCGAGGATGGCGGAAATCTGCGGTACGACACCCGATGCGAGAATGTTGCGCTGGAAGATTTCAGCATAACCTGCGAGGGCGTTGACACCTTCCTGGATGCGGGCTCCGCCGGAGTCGTTCAGACCGATGATCGGGGCGCCGTTGCGCATAGCCATGTCCATCACCTTGCAGATCTTCATGGCGAGGGTCTCGGAGAGAGAGCCGCCGATCACGGTGAAGTCCTGTGCGAAGACGTAAACCAGACGGCCTGCGATGGTACCGTAACCGGTAACGACGCCGTCGCCCAGATAACTCTTGCTGTCCATACCGAAGTTGTGGCAACGGTGGGTGACAAACATGTCGAATTCTTCAAAACTGCCCTCGTCGAGGAGCATGTTGATGCGTTCGCGTGCGGTATACTTGCCTTGCGCGTGCTGTTTCTCGATGGCTTTTTCACCGCCACCGATGCGAGCTTTCTCCCTGAGTTCGATAAGCTCTTTTACTTTTTCGAGTTGCTGGCTCATTTAAGTGTGCTTTATGATAAGAGATTATTATTTGCCTTGTTCACAGAGTTCGGTCAGAACGCCCATCGTGGACTTCGGGTGCAGGAATGCGATGTCGAGGCCTTCTGCGCCACGGCGCGGAGCCTTGTCGATGGTGCGGAGGCCTTTGCTTTCGACCTCTGCCAGTGCGTTTGCGACACCGTCAGCGACGGCGAATGCCATATGGTGGATTCCTTCACCCCGTTTCTCAAGAAAACCGGCGATGGTGCTCTCCGGGCAGGTCGGCTCAAGAAGTTCGATCTTGGTCTGGCCGATCTTGAAGAATGCGGTCTTGACCTTCTGGTCGGTGACCTCTTCAATGGCGTAGCATTTCAGACCGAGCACTTTCTCATAGTAGGGAATGGCTTCCTCGAGCGACTTGACGGCGATACCGAGGTGTTCAATGTGTGTAAGTTCCATATTGTGTGTCTATTAGTTGATTGGTTATTCCATGTTGTGGTAGACGTTCTGGACGTCGTCGTCCTCCTCGAGCTTCTCGAGCAGTTTGTCCACCTCTTCGCGGTCGGTGCCCGAGAGGGCCTTCATCTCGCCGTTCGGGAAACGGTCGAAACCGGCGGAAATCATGTCGTAGCCCTTCTCCTCGATGAACTTCTGGATGTTGTTGAAGGCGGTGTATTCGCCGTAGATGTTGATCACTTCCTCCATGTCGCCGTCTTTGTTCTCCACCTCGTCGATGAAGACTTCGTCAGCGCCGTAGTCGATCAGTTCCAGCTCGAGTTCTTCCACGTCGATGCCCGGAGCGTTCTTGATCTTGAAGAC
>JAFSWO010000035.1 GCA_017450165.1 Bacteroidales bacterium
CCCCCGGGGAGATGATGGGCTTCCTGGGAATGGGCAACAACCCGATGGTAGGCGCCCCGGTGGCCGTAGCCGTCTCCGTCGAGAAGGCTTTGACCAAATAGTTTTTTTACTATCTTTGTACTCCCGATCGGATCGTAGCGGAGTCACTTCCGCAAAAATCCTCGGGATTTTTGCGGAAATAGCTCAGGTGGCAGCGCGTCGGCTTCCCAAGCCGAAGGTCACGGGTTCGAACCCCGCTTTCCGCTCCATTATGAAACGCTGCACGCTGCTGATGATTCTCGGGGCGCTTCTGCTCAGCTCCTGCAGTTCCGCTCCCATCCCACAGAGAAAGATGATGAACCTCTATTATGAGATGTTCACCACAGACCAACTTGTGACCGAAACTCCCGGTTTCCGCTCGCAGGCTGATTCCCTGTCAGTGTACGGCGGCATACTGGAGCGTCATGGATACACGGTGGAGGATTATCTGGCGGCCGTCGATTACTATCTTCGCAAACCCGAGGCCTTCGCCCGCATGATGAAGAAGGTGCAGACCCGTATCAACAACGAGATCGCCAAAATGGAAGCGGAGCAGGACCGCCTGCGTGCCGAACGCGAAGCGGCAGAGGCGGAAAGCGACACTACTGAAGTCCTCTCGGAAATGCCTGATGACGGCGGCTCCATGGACACTTTGACCCTGAAGAAGGGATCTGCCAGCAGAAAGAAATCCATTCAGTGGGATTAATCCCCTTCGGTCATGTTTTTTACCGCAGATATCGTATTCCCCGTAACCTCCGATCCCATCCGGAACGGTTACGTGCAGTGCGATGACGAAGGCCGCATTCTGGCGGTAGGGGAATTCACCGATTCCATCCGCGATGCGGCGCGCGACGCGCAGGAACCTGTGATTGCGCACCGGGGCTTCCTCGTGCCGGGATTCTGCAACGCGCACTGCCACGCGGAACTCTCCTATATGAAGGGGATGTTCCGGCAGGGAACCGGAATGGACGGCTTTATCCGCCAGATCAACGCGCTGCGCACCACGGTGGATTACGCGGGGCGGATGGATGCCATCGGCAAGGCCTTTAACCAACTGGAAGTGCAGGGAGTAACCTGCATGGCCGATATCTCCAACTGTAACGAGACCTTCAAGCTGAAGAGCGTGCTCAAGGAGCAGGAGCGGATGTGGGTCCGCACCTTCATCGAGGTTTTCGGTACCGAGCCGGAAGAGGCGGAGTCCGTGATGGAAGGGGCCCGCAAACTCCAGGAGGAGGCGTGCGCCTTCGGAATCGATGCCGCCCCCACGCCGCACTCCTGCTATACGATGAGTCCGCTGCTCAACCGGCTTTCCGCCGCTGCAGGCCTCGAGAGCGGTTATATCTCCTACCACAGCCAGGAGAGCGACGAAGAGGAGAACATGCTCCGCTACGGAAGCGGTCCGCTGGCCGAGGATTACCGCGAGCGCGGCACCACGCAACTTCCCGTGACGGGAACCGGCGCGCTGGTCTATTTTCTGGAAAACCTGAAGAGAGCCGTTTCCGCCCCGGTGACCGGAAACGTGCTGCTCGTCCATAACGTAGCCACCGACCAGGAGAGCATCGACGCTGCCCTGCGCGACCTGCAGCATCCCTACTGGGTGCTCTGTCCGCTCTCCAACCTCTTCATCCACCGCGCTTTGCCACCGGTGGAGCTGCTGCGCGCCAACCAGCTGAAGATTTGTGTGGGGACGGACAGTCTCTCGAGCAATCTGCAACTCTCCATGATGGCCGAACTCTACTGCCTGCAGTGCAACTTCCCGCAAGTTCCGCTTGCCGAGTTGCTGCAATGGGCCTGCCTGAACGGTGCCGAGGCCGTCGGATACGCCGACCGTTTCGGTTCTTTTACCCCCGGGAAACGCCCCGGTATTGTATTAATCGAAGATGTGGATGCCGAATCGATCCGCCTCACCGCGAAGAGCGACTCCATCCGCCTGTTATAAACCCTTCTGAAATGAAAGAAATCTATCGCGAAACGCTGGGTCTGATCGACCTCACCACCCTGAATGCCACTGACACCGTCTCCAAAGTGGAGGCCCTGGTGCAGAAGGTCAATAATTTCCATTCCCTTTACCCGGATTATCCGTTGCCGGCTTCCATCTGTGTCTATCCGAACTTCGCCGGTGTCATCAAGGCGGTCCGCAAGGACCCGGAGGTCCATATCACGGTGGTGGGCGGCTGCTTCCCGGCTTCGCAAAGCCCGCTCGAGGTCAAGACGCTCGAATGTATCCGGGCCGTTGAGGACGGCGCTGACGAGGTTGACATCGTGTTGGCCCTCAATGCTTTTCTGGATGGAAAATACGATGAGGCGCAGCACGAGATCGCCGCAATCGGCAAAGCCATCCGGGCCGTCAATCCGGATGTCCATCTCAAGGTAATCCTCGAGACCGGTGCCCTCAAGGAGGCTTCCCTCATAGAAGATGCTTCCTACCTTGCCATGGAGGCCGGGGCTGATTTCATCAAGACATCGACTGGCAAGCTGCAGCCCGCAGCAACCCCCGAGGCTGCCCGCATCATGTGCACCTGTATCAAGGAATACCACCGCAAGGGCGGCCGGATGGTCGGTTTCAAGCCGGCCGGCGGTATCGCTACGGCGGAGGATGCGGTGCTGTACTACAACATCGTGAATGAGATTCTGGGCAAGGCCTGGCTGAACAAGCGCTACTTCCGTTTCGGCGCCAGCCGCATGGCCAACAACCTGCTCTCCGCGCTGGAAGGAAAAGAAGTCAAATACTATTAGCTACTTATATGAAAAGAGATATCGGATACCTGGAACTACTCGCGCAGCGCTTCCCCACCAAACAGGCGGCCTGCACCGAGATTATCAACCTGGAGGCCATTCTGAACCTACCCAAGGGCACGGAACACTTCATTACGGACCTGCACGGTGAGAACGAAGCTTTCGAGCACGTACTCCGCAATGGCTCCGGCGTCATCAAACAGAAGGTGGAAGACCTCTTCGGAGATACCCTTTCCACCCGTGAACGCCGGGAACTCTGCACGCTGATCTACTATCCGGAGGAAAAAATTGAACTCGTGCGCCGCAGCATCCGCAGCAAGGCCGCGCTCAACCAGTGGTACAAGACCACGCTGCTGCGGCTGATCAGCGTACTGGCAGTCTGCTCTTCCAAGTATACCCGTTCCAAAGTCCGCAAGGCCCTGCCTGCAGACTATTCCTATATCATCGAGGAGCTGCTCCACGAATGGATAGAGGATAACAGCAACAAACACAACTATATGATGGCCATCATCGAGACCATCATCTCCACCGGCCGGGCAGACCACTTTATCTCCACCATCTGCAATACGATCCACCGTCTGGTGATTGACCGTCTGCACATTATCGGCGATATCTATGACCGCGGTCCGGGTGCCCACCTGATCATGGACAAACTGTGTCACTACCATAACTTCGATATCCAGTGGGGCAACCACGACGTGCTCTGGATGGGTGCGGCAATCGGCAGCAAGTCCTGCGTAGCCAACGTTTTGCGTATTTGCTTCCGCTATGCGAACCTCGTGACGCTGGAGGATGGCTACGGCATCAATCTGCTGCCGCTGGCCACCTTCGCCATGGAGACTTACAAGGACGACCCGTGCACCATCTTCTACCCCAAGAAGAATGCCTACGAGAGCGTAGACGAGGCGCAGGCCAATGTGATTGCCAAGATGCACAAGGCCATCGCAATCATCCAGTTCAAGATGGAGAGCCGCAATATCGGCCGGCATCCTGAATTCCACATGGACAGCCGCAATCTGCTCCACAAGATCGATTATGAAAATGGGACCATCGAGGTGGATGGAAAGACCTACCAGATGATTGACATGTCCTTCCCGACTATCGATCCGGAACATCCCTACCAGATGACGCCCCAGGAGCAGAAGGTACTGGATCAGCTGACCAACAGTTTCACCACCAGCCAGCGTCTGAAACGCCATATCGACTGCCTGCTGGAGCACGGCTCGCTTTATCTGGTCTGCAATAACAACCTGCTGGTGCACGGCTCCATTCCGCTCAACGAGGACGGCTCCTTCCGGGAGATGGAGATCGAGGGGCGCATGTACAAAGGCAAAGCCCTGATTGACAAGGTGGAAGCCATGGTACGCGCCGCTTACTATGCTCCCGAAGGCAGTGCGCTGAAGCAGTACGCGCAGGATTTCATCTGGTACCTCTGGTGCGGCCCGATCGCGCCGACCTTCGACAAGAGCAAGATGGCCACGCTGGAACGCTACTTCATCGCGGACAAGGAACCGCACAAGGAGGTCAACGGCGCTTACTTCACCCTCAAGAACGATCCGGAGGTGTGCGACCGCATCCTCCGCGAATTCGGCATCAAGGATACCTCGCACGCCCACATCATCAACGGCCACATTCCGGTCAAGACCATCAAGGGCGAGAGCCCGGTCAAGGCGGGCGGAAAGCTGCTGGTGATTGACGGCGGCTATTCCAAGGCTTACCAGCCGGAAACCGGTATCGCCGGTTATACGCTGATCTACAACTCACAGTGCCTCAAGCTGGTGAAACACCAGCCTTTCGTCTCGCGCGATCTGGCTATCCGCAAGGGGTTGGATGTGGTTTCTGAAACCAAGGTGCTGGAGTTCGCCGAGAGGCGCCAATTGGTGCGTGACACCGACAACGGCAAGGTTCTGCAGAGCCAGATCGACGACCTGCAGCAACTGCTCAAGGCTTACCGCGACGGCAGTGTCCGCCAGCTGCGCTAGCGCCCGTTTTTCTTGGATGAGAGTTTCCTCGCCTCCCAGGCTGCCTTGGAGGTGATGATGATCACGCCGTTGCTTCCGCGGAATCCGTAGATGGCCTTGGATCCGTCCTTGATGACTTCTACATCGTGTATTTCGCTGGGGGTCACCTCTTTGATGCTCGGAATTTCCACCCCGTCATATAGAATCAGCGGCGCTGAGGAGCCCATGAAAGTGCCCACGCCGCGGATGACGATATTTCCGTCGTCGGAGACGTCGATCCCGGTGACCTTGGCACGGAAGTAATCCACGATATTGGAATAGTAGACCTCATTTTCCTGCTCCTGCGCCCGTTGTTCTTTCTTGGTCAGCATCAGCTTGTGCAGGGTGGGGGCGTCAATCTCCTTGGCGAGAATCTTGCCCTTCTTGTCCAGCAGATAGATTTTGGGAACGAATGCCACGTCGTAGAGGTCACGCAGGCCGGAGCGGTTTTCCAAATCGGTCAGATAGGTCCAGCGCGCGTCGTGCGTGCGGACAAACTCCTTCCACTCGGCTTCATCCTTGCCCACATAGACGCAGATAATCTCAAGCCCCTTTCGGGCATATTCGTCGGCGTAGGGGATGATGCCCTCGAATTCGCGATGGCAGTCCGGGCAGTGGACGATGTGGAAGATGACCAGTTTCTTCCTGGCCTTGCCTGCAAGCATCTGATGCGTGACGCCGGCGGTGTCTTTCAACTGAAGATCAGGCGCTTTGCTGCCCACTGGATTCATCCGGAAAACCTCGAGCGCATACTTGACCCTCTCCACGTATTCGGGTGAGAAATAGTCGCCGTGGCCTACGATATAGCGCTCTGCAATCAGGGCTGCCGCATCCTGGTAGGAGTGGTTGGCGTGGTCGCGCAGGTCGTTGAAGAGTTCGTACATCGTCTCGCGGTACAGGGCGCTGTCGGCTGCCATCTTGGCGTAGAAGGTCCGGCCGATCTGGTCGGCGGTGGCCGTATCGATGGGGGCGAGCGCCTCGCAGACCTCCTTCACCAGCTTGCGGGTCTCGCGGTCCGCGAAGTTGTAGTGGCCCAGCAGTTCCTTGGCGGCGTCCGGGTCGAGCCGGCGGCCGATGATCTTGTTCTGGGCATCGATCAGCACGAGGGCCGGGGTGGAGAGCACGCCGTAGGCCTTGTGGTAATCGTTGGCATCCTCCGGATCCCACAGATGGCGGGTATCCACTTTCCAGGCATTCAGATCGCCGAAATATTCGTTAACGTAGGCCTCCCACCGTTCCCGGTCCGAACCGGTGTTGACGGTGAAGAGGGAGAGCCGGCCGCCCCGATAGGTCCGGGCCAGCTCTGCGATGGCTTTGGAGTACTCCCGGCAGGTGGCGCACTGCGGATCGTAGAAGTAGAGCAGTTTGTAGTGTCCGCCGTCGTTGCGCAGGGAGACGCGGCCCTGCAGCGGGTCGCAGCTATCCATCACCAGTTCGGGCGCGTCGCAGCCAAGGAGCGAAGCGCGGTTGAATTCTGCAAACGTGTAGAGGAGCGGATAGGTCTCCGGAGTGCTCCACGGCAGTTTTTTGTTGAGGAAGTAGTTGTCCGCCACATAGACGGCTACGGCTTCCTGGCCCATGATGGGCGATTGGCTGTAATAGTCGAAAGCGATGCCTGCCAACTGCGCCTGCTGCTCCGTGTCGTGCCCCGTGGCAATCAGGCGGTCAATCTGGATACAGATCTGGTCCGTCGGAAGCTTCGAAAGCGCTTTCTCGAAGTAATCGGTCACGCGCTGATAGACATTGGTCCCCTGCGCACCGGCGGGAAGAGTCTGCGTCAGGAAGCACAACGCTGTCAGCAGGAGCGTCAGGAAGCGGTTCGATTTCATGGTTGGTTCCTTTTGTTGAGGAAGTAATTGATATCCACGTTGGCCGGCAGGAATTCGGAGGAGTCACCGCCGTTGACCAGCACGTCGCGGACCACCGTCGAGGAGATGAAGGAGTATTCGTGACTCGAGGGGATGAAGATGCTCTGGATGTCCGGGGCCATCTTCTTGTTGGCTTGCGCAATAACGCTTTCCAGCTCGAAGTCGGTGGTGGTACGCAGTCCGCGAACGATACAGGAGGCTCCCTTTTGCTTGGCAAAGGAGATGGTCATTCCTTCATACGCGCAGACTTCCACGTTTTTCAGTCCCTCAATCGCCTTTTTGATGATCTCCACGCGAATCTCCGGCGGGAAAAAACCGTTCTTGCCGCTGTTGTAACCCACTGCGACAATCACTTTGTCAAAGAGTTGCAGGGCGGATTTCAGGACATCCAGGTGTCCGAGGGTGAAGGGATCGAACGATCCGGGGAATATGGCTATTCTCATTTGTATGCGTTTTTATCGGTTCAAATGTACGAATAAATATGATATCCGTTACAATGTCCAATCGATGGGCTGCAAGCCCTGTGCCAACAGCGCGGCGTTGGCCTTGGAGAAGTGGCGGCAGCCGAAGAAAGCGCCGCCGGCAAGCGGGGAGGGGTGTGCGGCTTCGAGCACCGTGTGGCGGGAAGGATCAATCAGGGCCTTCTTGCTGCGCGCGAAGTTGCCCCACAGCAGGAATACCAATCCGTCGCGTCGCTCCGACAGCGTGCGGATGACGGCATCGGTAAAGGTGGCCCAGCCGAACCCTGCGTGCGATGCGGCCCTTCCGGCCTCCACCGTCAGGATGGCGTTGAGCAGGAAGACGCCCTGGCGCGCCCAGCTCTCGAGCGAACCGTCTTTCCGGATGACAACGCCCAGATCCGTTTCGATTTCCTTATAAATATTCTTCAGGGAAGGTGGTGCGGGCACCCCGTGCGGCACGCTGAAGGAGAGGCCTTCCGCCTGCCCCGGATTGTGGTAGGGGTCCTGCCCCAGAATCACCACCTTGACCTGATCGAACGGGGTCAGCTCAAAGGCGCGGAAGATCTGCCTTCCCGGGGGATAGATGGTCTTTCCGGCCCGCTTTTCCGCATGCAGCCGCGCTGCAAGCTCCTGAAAATAGGGCTTTTCGAACTCCGGCGCGAGCACCGACTTCCAACCCGGTTCGATGGCGACTTCCATGGTGAATCAGGCTTCTTCAAAGACGAACCGGATCACTTCATCGGCGGTCTTCACATATTTGAAGGAGAGCCCTTCGATATAAATGGGCTTGATCTCTTTGATGTCGCGCTCATTCTCCTGCGAGAGGATGATGGTCCCCACGCCGGCCCGCTTGGCCGCCAGGATCTTCTCCTTGATGCCGCCTACCGGCAGCACTTTGCCGCGGAGGGTCATCTCGCCGGTCATGGCGATGCCGTGGCGGATCTTCTTGCCGCGGAAGGCCGATGCAATGGCGCAGGTCATCGTGATGCCGGCAGAAGGACCGTCCTTAGGGATGGCGCCTTCCGGTCCGTGGATATGGACATCCTTCTTCTGGAACTCCTTGGCCGTCACGCCGGCCAGTTCGGGATGCGCCTTGAGGTACTGCCATGCAATGGCGGCCGACTCCTTCATCACGTCACCCAGGTTACCGGTGGTGGAGAGGGCACCCTTGCCTTCGCTCAGCGAGCACTCTACAAAGAGGATTTCGCCGCCCATCTGAGTCCAGGCCAGGCCTGTGACGACGCCCGCCTCCTCGTTGCCTTCCTGCATGTCGTGGAAGTTGGTGGGCAGGCCCAGGTATTCGCGAACCTCGTCGGGACCGAGTATCTCTTTGCGCTCCTCTTCCATGGCGATCTTCTTGGCCGTCAGACGCGCCATCTTGGCAATCTGCTTGTCCAGGTTGCGCACGCCCGATTCACGGGTGTAGCTGTCAATGATGGTATTGATAGCCTCGCGCGAAAGCTGGAACTGCTCCTTGCTTAGGCCGTGCGCCTCGCGCTGCTTGTCCAGCAGGTAACCCTCTGCAATGGCCACTTTCTCCTCGGCCAGGTAGCCGGTCACGTTGATCAGCTCCATACGGTCGAGCAGGGCGGGGTGGATGCCGCTGATATCGTTGGCCGTTGTGATGAAGAGGACCTTGGAGAGGTCGTAATCCATATCCAGGTAGTTATCGTGGAAAGTGGTATTCTGCTCCGGATCAAGTACTTCGAGCAGAGCGGATTCAGGGTCACCGTGGAAATCTTCCTTGATCTTGTCCACCTCGTCCAGCACGATCACCGGGTTGGCGGCACCGCAACGCTTGATGGTTTCCAGCAGTCGGCCCGGCATGGCACCGATATAGGTGCGGCGGTGTCCGCGGATCTCAGCTTCGTCGTGCAGACCGCCCAGCGAGATGCGGCCATACTTGCGGCCCAATGCGCGGGCCACCGATTTGCCCAGCGAGGTTTTGCCGACGCCCGGAGGGCCGTAGAGGCAGAGGATGGGAGATTTCATGTCGCCCTTCAGCTTCAGGACGGCCAGGTATTCGATGATACGCTCCTTGACCTTCTCCAGCCCGTAGTGGTCCTCGTCGAGCACCTTGAGGGCATTCTTCAGATCCAGGTTGTCCTCGGTGGTTTCACTCCACGGCAGATCCAACATGAACTGCAGGTAGGAGTACTGGATATTGTATTCCGGCGCGCTCGGATTGATGCGCTCGAGTTTGGCCAGCTCTTTCTCAAAGGTTTTGGCCACCTCTTCCGGCCACTTTTTCTCCTTGCCCCGCTTCTCCAGTTCGTTGATATCATCCTCACTGTTGTTCATACCGAGCTCTTCCTGAATGGTTTTGAGCTGATTGTTGAGGTAATATTCGCGCTGCTGCTGGTCCATCTCGGATTTTACCTTCTTCTGGATGTCGTCCTTGATCTTGAGGATCTCCAGCTGCTGGTTGATCAGGGCCAGCAGACGGATGGCGCGCTCCTTGACCGAATCGAGCCGGAGCAGCTCCACCTTGCGGGTGGAATCCTCCAGATCCAGGCTGGAGGCCAGGAAGTTGATCAGGAAACTGTAACCCTCGATGTTGCGGATAGCGAAGGCGGCCTCCTGCGGCAGGTGCGACGAACTGCGGATGACCTGTTGCGCCGCCTCTTTGATGGAGGCGATGATGGCATCCATGTCCGGGTCGTCCTTGGCCGGGTAGAGGTCGTTGACGTAGGCCACGCGCGCCATCATATAAGGTTCGGTAATAGGCACTTCCAGCACGCGGAAACGCTTGATGCCCTGAATGATGGCCGTGATGGAATCATCCGGCATCTCAATAATCTTCACAATCTTTCCGAGCGTACCGATCTCGTAGATGTCGTTCGGACCCGGGTTCTCGGTGTGGACGTCGATCTGTGCCACGGCGCCGATAATCCGGTTGGAGTTGTAGGCCTCGTTGACCAGTTTGATGGATTTTTCACGGCCGATACTCACGGGGATCACCGTCTCCGGGAAAAGAATCGCGTTGCGGAGGGTGAGGATGGGGAGCGTTTCCGGCATTTCCGCCTCTGCGAGCGGTTTGCCGGACTCGATGTTCATCATCGGGATGATGCTCACTTCCGGAGTTCCGGCGGCAAAAAGGTTGTCAAAGGTATCTTTCATCGTATGTCATTTTGTCATAAGGAGTACTTCATTTCGCCCCAATCTGCGCTTTTTGGGACGGTAAGGGTAATTTGTCAATCATTGTGCCAAAATAATTGTTATATTTGTATGTTGTACTACGCAAACAATATCAATACTATAGCTATGTCAGACTACAAATGGAACTACTGCTCCCTCGGAGGAGTCACCCGCGTGAAGATTGCCTCCGGTGAGGACATCGCCCGCCTCGGAGAACTTGATCAGAAAAAATGGACCGTGCTCAGCTGCCCGTCCAAAGGCCTGGAATTCGATGCTGCCACGCTGCAGATTCTCGATTCGAACAACGACGGCACCATCCATGTTGGAGAGGTGACGGGCGCGGCTACCTGGCTGACCTCCGTTATTAAAGATAAAGATCTGATTCTCAAGGGCGCGGATACGCTTCCGCTGGACCAAATCAACACCGATAACGAGACGGGCGCCCGCCTGCTCAAGGCGGCTCGCCAGATTCTCGCCAACCTCGGTCTGGAGAAAGAGGAAATCTCCCTGGCGGACGTGGCTGACCGCGCTGCCATTTTTGCAAAGACCCGCTTTAACGGTGACGGCGTCATCACGCCTGCTACCGCGGAAGAGGCCCCGCTGCAGGAACTCATCGCCAAGATCGTGGAACTGGAAGGCGCGCTGACAGACCGTAGCGGCGAGCCGGGGACCGATGCCGACCATATTGAAAAGTTCTACGCCGACTGCGCCGCTTATTCCGCCTGGAAGGCCGCTGCAGACGACTCCGTCTTTCCATACGGCGACAAGACGGCCGATGCGCTGGCTGCCTGCGAGGCTGTCAAAGACAAGGTAGCTGACTTCTTTGTCCGCTGCAAACTGATTGCCTTCAACGGCGATTGCGCAGGTGCCGTAGATGTTTCTACCGACAAGATCGCTGCCATCAGCGGCAACAACCTCGCAACGGAAGGCGCTGAAATCGCCACCTATCCGCTGGCCCGTCCCAATGCGGAAGGCCTTCTCGCTTACGATGCCGTCAACCCCTCCTGGCAGGCCGCCGTCGCCGCTTGCCGCGCGCTCGCACTGGATGTCGATTATCCGAATGCAAAAGGGATCGACGAGGCGCAGTGGAACGCCGTTCTGGCCACGTTCGCTGCCTACAACGCATGGTGCGGCGCCAAGGCCGGCGCTGAGGTCGAGCCGCTCGGTCTGGAGGCTGTCAACGCCATTCTCAAGGAAGACCGCAAGGGCGCACTGCTTGACCTGATTGCTTCCGACAAGGCCCTCGAAGAGGAGGCCAACGCCATTGCCGAGGTGGACAAACTGCTGCACCTCTACCGCTGGTTCTATCAGTTCCTTTGCAACTACGTCACGCTGACGGATCTCTATACTCCTGGCCGTCCCCGTCGGGCCATGTTCGAGGTGGGCGACCTCTATATCGACGAGCGTTGCTGCAATCTCTGCTTCAAGGTGGAGGATATGGGCAAGCAGGCAGAAACGGCTAGCTATGGCGGTATGTACCTGATTTACTGCAACTGCGTACATCGTACAAAGGGTACTTCCATGACCATCGGCGCCGTGATGACCGACGGCAAACTGGCCAACCTGCGTCCCGGAAAGAACGCCATCTTCTATGATCGCGCAGGCGAAATCTGGGATGCCACCGTCACCAAGATCATCGAGAACCCGCTCAGCATCAAGCAGGCCTTCTGGAGCCCGTACCGCCGCTTCGCCAACTCCATTACCGAACGCATCAACAAGCGTGCGGCCGAGAAAGAGGCCAAGGTGAACAGCAATATGACCGAATCGGCCGGCAAGGTGAACGTACCTACGAATCCGGAAGACAAGCAGGCTGGCGCTGCCGCCGTGAACAAGGCGACCTCGTCGTTCGACATCGCCAAATTCGCCGGCATCTTTGCAGCCATCGGCCTGGCAGTCGGTTTCATTGGAAGTGCACTCGTGGCTCTCTTCGCAAAATGGTACACGCCGCTCATCGTGCTGCTGATCATCGTAATCTGCATCAGCGGTCCGTCGATGTTCCTGGCATGGCAGAAGCTTCGTAAACGTAACCTCGGCACGGTGCTCAATGCAAACGGCTGGGCCGTCAACTCCTCCATCCTGATCAACATCCTCTTTGGCAAGACGCTGACCACCGTGGCCAAGTATCCGGTGCTGAAGAACGCTCAGGATCCTTTTGCCGAGAAGAAAACCCCGTGCTGGAAAAAGTGGCTCCGTGGCATCCTCTGCGCGATCCTCGTACTGGGTATCGCCTTCGGTATCCTCTACTGGAACGGCACGCTCAAGAAGTGGGGCCTCTTCGGTGGCAAGACCGCTGAAGAACCGGTAGCGGAAGTGGTGGAAACCCCGGGTGAAACCCCCGCAGATGCGGAGGTAACCGCCACGGCTGCGCCCGAAAACTGATAATTATTAAGTTCTTTTTCTTGATTCTAAAAAATTTAACTATCTTTGCAGACCCAAAGACGGGTTATTCCCAACGGGTTGGATACATTTATTAACATCATAAATATTATTATCATGACTAAAGCAGACATCGTAAACGAAGTTGCAAAAGCACAGGGCGTAGAAAAAGTTGTTGCCCAGAAGGTCGTTGAAGGTTTCATGGATAGCGTTAAGGCTTCCCTCGCAAAAGGTGAAAACGTTTATCTCCGCGGATTCGGCAGTTTCGTCGTTAAGAAACGCGCTAAGAAGACGGCTCGCAACATCTCCAAGAATACGACCATCGTTATTCCCGCGCACAACATTCCGTCCTTCAAGCCGGCTAAGGTCTTTGTCAGCAAAGTCAAATAATCTGACATAAACAATCTAACAATACCTTAAAATGCCAAACGGAAAAAAACACAAAAGGCACAAAATGGCTACGCACAAACGTAAGAAACGTTTGCGCAAGAACAGACACAAGAAGAAATAATTGTCTGCGCCATTTTTCCCTTTAAAATGACGAACAAGCTCTAAAGCGGATTGTAGGCAGTCCGCTTTAGATGTTTTTAAGACACAGTTTGATGGACAAGGATCTTATCATAGACGTCAGGCAGCACGAAATCTCGCTGGCCTTGCTGGAGAACCATCGTCTCATCGAGTACAATACGGAAGATATCGCAGGTACAGGCTATCATGTAGGCGATGTCTATCTGGGCAAGGTTAAGA
>JAFSWO010000036.1 GCA_017450165.1 Bacteroidales bacterium
AGAGGTGTGGGTACGGAGCAGGATGGGGTTCTCGCCGCCGGGGCTGACGAAGAAGGTATCCTGCATATCGCGGGCCGGGTGCTCCGGCGGGAAGTTCAGGGCGGAGAAGACATGCCAGTCGTCCTCGATTTCCGGACCTTCGGCCACGCTGTAGCCGAATTTGCGGAAGATGGAGAGGATCTCCTCACGGGTGACGGAAATCGGATGGCGGGCACCCAGTTCCATCCGGTCGCCCGGCTTGGTCAGGTCAAAACTGGCCTTCGAGGCGTCGGCAATCTCATCCAGGGCCTCACGCAGCTCGTTGATGCGGTTCTGTGCCGCAGTCTTGAGCAGGTTCAGCCGCTGGCCGAATTCACGCTTCTGTTCGGGCGAGACCGTGCGGAACTCCTCGAAGAGACGGGTAATCTCACCCTTCTTTCCGAGCCACTGAACGCGGATCTCTTCCAGTTCCTGCATACGCGCCGCCTTGAGTTCCTGAAGGGCAGCCTGAAGTTCTTCTATTTTTTGTTGGGAAATCATCGTTGGAATATCTTAAAGGTAACGGTTCTTTTCACGGGCGGTGAGGTCGGTGACGAAATCCTTCACGTATTTGTCGTTGCGCGGACAGATCATCAGCACATCCTCGGTGTCGATCACGAGAAAATCTTCCAGGCCGCGCACCACGACCAGTTTGCCCTCCTGTTTTTCGCGGATAAGGGTGCCGCGGGTATCCTGAATGATGGATTCGCGGGTCTTGATGATGTTGCCGTTCTCATCCTTGCTGGACGAGAGATCATAGACGGTGGTCCAGGTTCCGAGATCGGACCAGCCGAAGTCGGCCGGCAGGACCCACGCCTTGCGGGTCTTTTCCATCACGCCGTAGTCGATGGAGATGTTGGGGCTGCCCCGGTATGCACCCAGGACGAAATCCTGCTCCGCAGGGGTATACCAGAGGGCGTCGCCCGCGGCAAACAGGGAGGCCACCTCAGGGAGGCAGCTTTCAAACTCCGCAATCAGCGAACGGATGTTACTGATGAACATACCGGAGTTCCAGAGGAATTCCCCCGTGCTGCAGAAGACCTTGGCCGTCTCCACGTCGGGTTTCTCGGTGAAGGTCTTGACCGCATAGATAGAGTGTCCCTCCACCTTGCGGTGCGCGCCGCGGTTCATCTGGATATAGCCGTAGTTGGTGTCGGGCCGGGTGGGCTCGATACCGATGGTGAGGATCTGGTCGTTGTGGGCCACGAAATCAAGCGCACGCGCGATAGACGAGGTGAAGTTGGCCTCACCGGTGATATAATGGTCCGCCGGGGTAATCACGACGGAGGCGTTCGGATTCTTCTTACGCAGTTTGTAGATGGCGTAGGCGATGCAGGGTGCCGTATTGCGCTTAAGCGGCTCGAGCAGGATGTTCTCGTCGGGAATCTGCGGCAGCTGATCCTTGATCAGGTCGCGGTACTGCTCGGAGGAGACGATCAGCACATTCTCCGGCGGAATAATGGGGGTGAAGCGGTTGTAGGTCATCCGGAGGAAGGTCTTGCCCAAATCCAGAATGTCCAGAAACTGCTTCGGCTTGGCCACGCGGCTCATGGGCCAGAAACGGGTTCCTGATCCGCCCGCCATGATGATACAGTATCGGTTTTTGTCCATATCTTGACTTTCTTTCATTTATCCTATCGCGTAGAAGGCTTCCGGAATGTACTCCACCCGCATCCCGTCATCCTCCTCCACCACCGAAACAATGTCGAAGTGCACCTCTTTCTCCACGTGCATCAGGCGGACGTAGTGGTCAGCCGCCCGGGCCAGGTTGCGCTGCTTCTCCCAGTTCACCTGTTCCCAGGGCTCGATGGGCGCGGGCGCGCGTAGCGTTTTCACCTCAACGATGTGCAGCCAACGGTCACTCTCCATGATGAGGTCTATCTCCTTGTGGTTCCAGCGCCAGTTGCGCTCCCGCAGCACAAATCCCCGTGCCAGCAGCCACTCCAATGCCACCTCCTCACCTCTTTTGCCCCTGTCTCCAGCTCTGCTCATAGTCTACACATAAGGTTAATCTACAAAGATAGAAAAAAAGTATCATTCTACACGCATGTGCAAAAAAAAAGGGAGGCCTTTCGACCTCCCTTCATCAATGGATGACCAATGATTAGTTGAACAGGTAACGCAGACCGATCTGGAAATTCCAGCACTGGCTGTATTGGTCAGCACCCGGATATTCATAGGTCTTGGAGCAGTACTCTCCGTCAACCTTCACCATATCGAAGGTCGGTTCGCCTGCAGCATTCTTGCCCTTGTAGGTCAGGATGCGGTTGCCGTTCGAAGAGGAGTTGGTCTGCCAGATGCCCCACTTGCTGTTGAACATGTTGCCGATGTTCATGAAGTCAACAAGAATCTGGAAGTTGTGCTTCTGGCCGGCTGCCTTGAAGGCAAGGTCCTGAGCGATGCGGAAGTCGAAGCGGTTGCTCCAGGGAGCGCGGGCTGCGTAAGCTTCAGCATACTGTCCCTTGTGGCTGCGGAGATACTTGTCCTGAGCGAGGAATGCGTCGTAAGCAGCTGCGCTGCCGGTCGGATCGCTTGCCCAGTTGATGTCGCTGCCGCTCGGATAGATGTACATCAGGTCGTTGTTGATGCCGTCACCGTTCATGTCGTTCGCATAGCAGAAGCTGTTGCTGTAGGGAGCATAACCGGTGTAGAAGAGGCTCAGGTGAGTCTGGAAATCCTTGTAGATAGGAATCGTGTAGTTGATGCTTGCAATCGCCTTGGCCGGAATCACATACTGCGAACGCTGGCAGGTTGCGAAGTTCGGACCGTCAACGGTGATCATACCCTGCCACGTGGAGATCGGGTCGGAACCCGGCATACCGGAAACCTCCTTGGACTCGGTGACCGTAAAGGCAGCCATCAAATCGAGGTTCTTGAGCGGAGTGGCGTTGAGGGTGATGTTACCCGTGTAACCGTAACCCTGATTGGTGTTGCAGAGGTAAGCGGCATGGGGGGTCTTCGAATCGTCGGTCTTCATCTTGTTGATGTAACCCTTGTTGGAGGGGTAAATCAGACGATTGTCGGCGCCTTTGAAACGATCCCAGGAAGCAACCTCTTCCGGACCATAGATGTTGACGTTGTAGATGTTCAGGCCTACGAGGGTCTTGTGGAACATACCTTCGAGGGTGACGGTGAACGGGAAGTCGACCGGAAGCTGATAGTCAACTGCGAGAGAGGTCTTCCAATCCTGCGGCATCTTGAACTTCGGATCCACACCGGCGATCTTCTGGTTGTCAGCATGGTTGGTCGGAGAGATGTCCTTCTGGAGACCGAGGGTCTGGATGGCCTGCTGGACGTCGGTGATCATGCCTGCACCGAAGTAGGTGCCGAGCTGCGGGTTGATCGTTACGAGGTCACCGGAAGCCCAGGTACTGGTCATAGTGTAGGAGTTCTGAACCATGGCAGCGTTGGTCGGCATGTTGGTGAAGAACACCAGCGGGAGACGGCCCTGGAAGATACCGGTACCACCGCGAACCTTCAGGCTCTTGTCGCCGAATACGTCATAGACGAAACCGATACGCGGGTTGACCTGGATCTTGGTGGTCGGCCACAGACCGGTGTCGATGTTGACGGTATTGCCGTCCTGACCGTGGAAGTCGTAGGACTTGAAGACGTCGTTGGTAGCAAGGTCGGAGTTGTCGAAGAGGATGGTGTCGAAACGGACACCTGCCGTCAGTTTGAGGTTGTCGTTGACAGCCCACTCATCCTGCACATACGCGCCGACCTGGTGGAAGGTGACCTGTGCGTTCGGGTTCGGCTCGCCACCCCAGCCGTAAGTAACGGCGAAGGATTCCGGAGTGCCGTTCAGGACATCGAGGATGGTAGCCTGGTTGGTCCACGCATAGCGGTAGTACATGGTACCGTTACGCATGTAAGCGTTGTTTGCGAACTGATACTCGTAGTTGACACCTGCAGTGATCTTGTGAGCGCCGAGGGTGTAGATCAAATCGTCCTTGATGGTGATGACATTGTTGTGCACACCGTTGTTCCAGGTGAAGAGCTCATAACCGAGCGACATGTACGGCTGCCATACATCGCCTTCCTTCTTGATGATATCAACGTGAGGGAACGGCGTGGAACGGGAACCGCGGACATCGTCGATCTTGGTGTAGGTGATGAGCAACTGCTCGGAAAGGTTGTCGGAGAGACGGCTGTTGTAATCGAGGGAGAGGGTCTGCACCTTGTTGTCCATCGAGTACATGTTGTTAGCGAAGGCCATCGAGTAGTCACCCACGCGGTAGGTATTGTTCAGACGGTAGCCGGTATCGGAGGAGTTGCCGTTCGGCGCATTCCAAGCCGCGTTCTTCGTGTAGTTGTAACGGAGGCTCATGCGGTGATCGCGGTTGATGTTCCAGTCGAGACGTGCGAGGATCTTGGTGTTGGATTCATCGCCCGGGAAGTCGGTGAAGGAACCCGTGTCATAATTGTATTTCTCCATCATGTAATCCTTGACAAGCTGGAGGTCAGCTTCCGTACAACGGGAAACGCCGGTCTTCGAATAAGACTCGCCGCCCTTGTTTGCGCGGTACTTGATCACCTGACCCGGATTCTTTTCCTGCTCGAAGTTGACGAAGAAGAAGAGTTTGTCCTTGATGATCGGGCCACCGAGGGTGACACCGAGGATGCGGTGCGAGGAAGCTTTGCGGTCACCGAGGTCGACACCGTTGATCTTGTTGCCGCGGAAGTCCTGGTTGCGGTAGTAACCGTAAACCGTACCCTTGAAGGTGTTGGTACCGGACTTGGTGATGGCGTTGATACCGCCGCCGATGAAGTTGGTCTGACGGACATCATACGGAGCGATCACGACCTGAACCTCATCGAGAGCGTCCACCGAAATCGGGGAGCCGCCGCCCGGGAGGGCCGTGGAAAGACCGAAGTTGTTGTTGAAGTTGGAACCGTCTACCGTAAAGTTGGTGGAACGGCCGTCACCGCCGGCGAAGCCCATACCGTTTGCGGACGGGGAGACGCGGGAGAGGTCGGAGATGCTACGGTTGACCGTAGGCATCTTCTGCATCTGCTGGCTGTTGATGTTGGTGGAAGCGCCGGTCTTCTCGGTAGCGAACTTGGAAGCCGAAGCGACGACGACGACTTCATCCAACTGAGTGGAAGCGGATTTCAGGGTAGCGTTCTGGACATACACCTCACCGAGGTTCAGCGTAACGCCCTGATAGACGACAGTTTCGCAACCCATCATCTGGATCTTGACATCATACGGTCCGCCCGGGCGCATACCCTGGATCGCATAACGGCCTTCGGTGTTGGACACAGCATAATACTGCGTGCCGGAAGGGGTGTGGGTTGCGATGACAGCAGCGCCTACGACAGCGCCCTGCTCATCCACAATCTTACCGCTCATCGAAGAGGTGGTCACCTGCGCGGACATCACGAAGGAGACGAACAGTCCGAGAACAGCCAAAGCAAAAAGCTTAAAGGATTTTTTCATAAAAAGATTATAGTTAAAAAGGTTGGTTGTTTTTGTCTCTTACAACTTGCAAATATAGGTATTCTCTACGGATAAATTCATAGAAAAAATCAAGATTTTTTAATAGCGAAAAAACATTTTGCAAATCCGGAAAATCGCCGTACCTTTGCCGGACATAGTGGATGGATTTGACTGCTTGCAACCACTCTAAAAAAGGCTAAAATGAACCTCTTTTTCTGCGGCTCCGGCCGACTGTCAAATCCTCGCACTGTCGTGGATTTGTTTTTTTATACAGCTATGTACCTATTTACTTCTGAATCCGTTTCCGAAGGCCATCCCGACAAGGTGGCCGACCAGATTTCCGACGCCGTGCTCGACGCTTGCCTGCGAAAGGACGAGAACGCCCGCGTCGCCTGTGAGACTTTCGTCACGACCGGGCTGGTGATGATCGGCGGCGAAGTGACCACACGCACCTTCGCCGATGTGCAGACCATCGCCCGCGAAACCATCCGCCGGATCGGCTATACCCGCAGTGAATACCGTTTCGACGCAGACTCCTGCGCCGTCATCTCCGCCATCCAGTCGCAGAGCCGCGACATCGCGATGGGCGTGGACCAGGCCGAGCAGGGCGCCGGCGACCAGGGCATCATGTTCG
>JAFSWO010000037.1 GCA_017450165.1 Bacteroidales bacterium
CCCATCGGCCAGTTGACGACGTTGACGCCTTCGCAGTAGCGGGAGCCGACGGACATGTCTGCGCCACCCTCGGTGCAGGCCGCCAGCAGGCGGGGCAGGTCCTCGGGGGCATGGGAGAAATCGGCATCCATCTCGAACACATAGTCATAGTCCCGCTCCAGCGCCCAGTGGAATCCGGTCACATAGGCCGTCCCGAGTCCGAGCTTGCCGCTCCGCTCCACCAGGTGCAGCCGCTCCGGATACACCGGCTGCAGCGCCTTCACCGCGGCGGCGGTGCCGTCGGGTGAGCCGTCATCGATCACGAGGATGTGGTAGCCGCCCGGAATGGCGAAGACCGCTTTGATGATCTTGGCGATGTTCTCGATCTCGTTGTAGGTCGGAATGATGACGAGTTTCTTTTCCATGATGGACAAATATAAGCAAAAAAACTGCCAATTACTACAGTTCTTCCATCACGAAGCCGCCGCAGGCGCAGCAGGAGACCGGGAGGGCGCCGAGGCGCGCCGTTTATCTCCGGATTATTTGTCTGCAAAGATGATCCAGTCGGGTGCGTGGTAGGTCAGGAAGCCGGTCAGCACAATGACGATGACGGCCACGGCAATCCAGAGCGGCCACAGTTTCCGCACCCACGCGCAGTTGCTCCAGCGCCTGGCCCAGAGCACGGACAGGATGACGGAAGCGGTATAGATGATGATGTCCAGCGGCAGGATTTCGTGCCGGACGAAGATCCAGTAGGAATAGAACACGGCTACGACCACGGGCATGATGGCCAGACCGGCCAGGATGGGTGCGCCGAACTCCCGGATGTCGCGCCGGCTGATCACGAGGTACAGCGCGAGCAGCAGCATCGGGTAGAAGTTCATCTTCATGTGCGCCATAACGCTCTCCGTGACAGGGAAAATGTAGCCGAGGAAATGGTTGAAGCAGGGGAGATGGTGTACGAAATGCATGCTGGTGCCGAAGATGACCAGCAGGATCGTCGCGATGATGGTTTCTTTGCGGGACATAATTCTGTTTTACATCAAACAAAAGTACGGTCATTTCCGTGCAACCGGGTTGCAAATTAATTGCTATCTTTGTGTTATGAACCAAATCCGCATTACCGTTATGAAGAGATTCCTGCTCCTGGCCTGCCTCTGCAGCCTTCCGCTCTCTGCCAAGACCCTCTACGTGGCCCCGAACGGCCGCGATACCAATCCCGGCACCATCAACGCCCCGATGGCCACGCTTCCCGCCGCTTACGCGAAAATGAACGGGGGTGATACGCTTTATTTCCGGGCCGGCACATACAAGATCACCGATGCCCAGGTGATGAAGCAGGAGAGTCTCTACGCCTATGTTTTCGCCCTGGAAAAAGCCGGAACGGCCGCGCACCGGACCTGCTTCATGGGCTATCCGGGTGAGCGTCCGGTCCTCGATTTCTCCGCCCTGCAGCTTGACGGACGCCATCGTTTCGCGGCCTTCTATCTGGGCGCGGACTACCTCCATCTGCGGAACTTCGAGATCGTGGGGCTGCCGGTGCGCATCACCGGACACACCCAGTCCGAGTGCGTCTCGGCCCGCAAGGGCTCGCACTGCATCATCGAGAACCTCTCGATGCACAACAACATGGCCATCGGGTTCTACCAGACCGCCGGTTCCTACAACCTGGTGCTCAATTGCGACGCCTACAACAACTACGATGATTATTCCGAGGGGGCTTACGGCGGGAATGTGGACGGTTTCGGTTTCCACATGGCCAATGCCTGGGAGGTCGGCAACGTGATCCGCGGCTGCCGCGCCTGGCGCAATTCCGACGACGGCTACGACCTCATCCACTGCGCCGCCCCCGTGGAGATCGATAATTGCTGGGCTTTCTACAACGGATTCCAGCCCACGCCGGATCCCTTCGATACCGAGACCTTCGAACGCGCCGGCGACGGCAACGGCTTCAAGAGCGGCGGCTGGGCGATGGGTGCGGGCCCTACGCGCTGCCCGCCCGTGTGCCCGATCCACTACATCCACCACAGCGTGGCCTACCGCAACAAGGTCAACGGTTTCGATTCGAACTACCACCTGGCCGGCAATCGCTGGGAGAACAATACCGCCGCGATGAATCCGCACAACTACAATATGGTCAACCGCCGCGACGGCGGCGCCGGGGGCAATGTGGCCGTGCCGGGCTATGACCACGTCCTGACCGCGAACGTGTCCTGGTCGCCCCAGGGGGACGATCTGTATATGTGCGATGAGAAGACCTGTACGCTGCGCGACAATGAATTCGGGACCATTCCCGTGAGCGAGGGCGCGGCGATGTTCGTGTCGATCGATCCCAAGGATTTCTTCCTGCCGCGCGATGCGGAAGGCCATCTCCCGGAGATGCCCTTCCTACGTGCCAAACCCGGCACCCGTCTTCAGGAGAACGGCATCGGCTGGGCCTGGTAGGGGGGCTGCCGCGCGGGATTTGCCCGGCCTCTCAGCCTTTGATTCCCGCTTTGTCCGATTGTTGATAATTCATGGAGCAAAACTTATTCTGAATAAGGGCGATAATCGAACTCTGAGAAAAGAGAAGGATAATCCCATCGAAACGAAGGTCCGATGATATACATCCAGCCTTCCACTGAGACAATGTTTTTATTCATGATAACTATTCTAATAGCTCTATCATCTACAGCGTCGAGCGCAAAAGGATCACCATATCGATTGCAAATGTATTTAAAGAACTCCGGTCTATTCCTTATTATTCTTTCAACTTCATGGTGAAGATAATCGAAATCATTATTGGACGAAGAAATGATATGATTTTTTGAATCAATAAAAATATGTGATTCTCCCATCGAAGAATAAGCATCTATGGTGGCCGAAAGAGAAACTATATTAATCACAAGATCAGAGTAACGAACATGGAAGACAATCGTATCTATTTCCGAATTATATGTAAAACCATCTAACAGTAGTGCGTTGTTTATAGTTTCTATTGATTCCTTATGTAAGAATCTTTCAGCAGTCTTTCTTCCTTCACTGTCATTTAAATAGCAGGAGTTATTGGCTTTTTCCAATAAAAGATATAATTGATTCTTTGAAAACACATCCACACTCCCGACAGCGAGCGATTGAAAAAGACACAGAACGAAAACAATTGATTTCATACACAAGAAAATTAATATATGAATCGTATACTTGGCAAAACAAGATTATATGATGAGTCTCCTTTTGAGTCGAAATATTGGCGGGCACCGAAGTCGTAGACGTTGAAGGAGGTGGAATGGTCCCTCCCTGCGCTGGCCGTGGCGTACGCCGCGGCCAGCGTCCCGTTGGAAAGATATGCGTAGTTGGACTTCACGGTATCGCCGGACTTGATCGGTGTACGCAAGATAATCAAATTGTACGACGATTGCAAGTTCCTGGTGGTATCGGAGGAGACATTGCCGTTATCATGGGGAAGGTCCTGATTTGTCC
>JAFSWO010000038.1 GCA_017450165.1 Bacteroidales bacterium
AACCACAGCCATACCGCGCCCGCAGCGCTTCCGGCCGGAGAAGAAGACAGCAGCGCGGAGAACAGCCGCAGCCCCGCCCCGGCGGGCAGCAGCTCGCCGAAGCGGCGAAAGCCCTCGGGGAAAAAAGAGGCGGGATAGAAGCAGCCCGCGCGGCGCACCTCTTTCTGTGGCGGCTTGCCATACCAGAATTCCCCGATTTCCAAGGGTTTATATCCGTTTATAAACGCATACTGAAGCAGTTTGGGCGCGGCGCAGTCGCCCGTTCCCCCGGGCGGCACCAAGCCGCGGTCTGCGAAGATCTCATAAATGGAGCGCGTCTCCCCTTTGCCGTTGCGCACCCTATACTGCTCAAAGAGCCAGCGCTGGAGCCGCTGCGATTCTTCCGGCGAGGCAGCCACGATCTCAGCCGGATCGTAATCAAAAATCGGCGGTACAAACCCCTCAATGAAGCTTTTCTCCCCCACCCGGCCGGAGAAGGCATAGAGGAATTCCTGCCCGCCGTCGGGCTTTTCCGCCTGCAGGACGCCCAGCATTTTTCCCTCCGCGAAGAGGGCGTGCAGCGCGGGGCTCGCCGCGATGCGCGCCGCGAGTGCACGGGCCGCCGCTGCTATCTCCTCCGTGGGGACATAGCAGAAGGGGTTATTCAACATAGAGCAGGAGTCCCTTCAGGTATTCGCCTTCGGGGTGATAGATATTGATGGCGTGGTCGGCCGGCTGACCGAGTCGCGCCAGAATCTTGACGCGGCGGCCGGTCTCTGCGGCGGCTGAAAAGACGGCCAGCGTAAAAGCCTGTTTTTCAACTGCCTGCGAGCAGCTGAAAGTGAAGACGAATCCCCCCGGAGCCACCTTGGCAATGGCATCCGCGTTGAGCCGGCGGTAGGCTCGCAAGGCATTGGGAATCGCACCGCGGTGCTTGGCAAAAGCCGGCGGATCCACAATCATCAGGTCATACTGACCCTCCGGGGCGCCGTGCAGGAAATCCAGCGCATCGCAGCAGTGCGAGATATGCGGCGCGAGCGGCTCCTTTTTGGCATCGGCCTGAAGCAGCGCCACATTGCGGTCCGTCATCTCCATGGCCCGCGTCGAACTGTCCACCGAATCCACGCTGAGCGCGCCGCCCGCGAGGGCATAGATGGAGAATCCGCCCGTGTAGCAGAAGAGGTTCAGCACACGGCGGCCCTTGGCGTAGCGCTCCACAAGCGCGCGGTTCTCCCGCTGGTCCAGGAAGAAACCGGTCTTTTGGCCATTCTCCCAGTCCACGGCGAACTTATGGCCGTTTTCCAGCACGAATTCCGGCATCGTGGCAGCGCCGGATTCCAGTTCGAGTGCGCGCCAGAGATAGCCGTCGGCCAATTCCAGTCCCGCTTTGAAGGGGGCCGTTGCGGCACTCTTGTCGTAGACGGCCAGCAGCGGCTCGCCATATACTTTTTGCAGCGCGGCGGCAATCCGCTCGCGGGAGCGGAACATCCCGGCCGAATGGGCCTGCAACACGCAGACGCCGGCATAAAAATCAATGATGAGGCCCGGCAGACCATCCCCCTCCCCGTGCACCAACCGGTAGCAGTTGGTCGCCGCGGAGCCGTGCAGGCCGAATGCCTTGCGGGCTTCCAGCGCTGCGCGGAGGCGTTCTTCCCAGAAATCGGGCAGCAGCGCCGGCGACCCGAAGGCCAGCATGCGCACCGTGATGGAACCCACCTGGTAATGGCCGCAGCCCAGGCATTCGCCCGCAGCGGAATAGACGGCCACCACGTCGCCCTCAGCGGGCTCGGCTCCCTCCACACGCGCTACCGCCCCGGAGAAGACCCAGGGGTGGAAACGGCGGAGCGACTCGTCGCGGCCCTTCTTCAGAAGTATCTTTGTACCAGCCATCTATCAAAACGCCGGATCTCCCGGTAAATGTTCGAGTTTCACGAAAGGCGAACCCAACAGTTTTTTGTAGAGTTGGACGCAAATCCAGGCATCGGTGGCGGCGTAGAGTTGCTGCGCATCGGTCAGCGGATCGGCCTCCCAGTTGGAGCACTGCTGCGCCTTGGAAACCTTGCGCCCCAGGACGATCGCCGTCATCTTGCGGATGCTCTTTTCGCGCACGCCGTAGCGGTAGGCAAAGTTCTGCAGGTCAATGAAGCGCTGCGGATGCACCGTGCGGTAGTGGCAGAGGCCATAGATGTCGTCCAGCACCGCTGCCCCCACCTTGGTAATGTAGGGATCGCTCAAAATATCCACCACAGAGGCCGGAAGTCCCAGGAAGTTCAGACGGAAGAGGTAAGCCCGCGTGTCGCTGGCCAGTTGCAGCAGCGCCGTGTGGTTCCGCGGAACGTGCGGTTGGAAAACCGGCCGCGTCTCGGTGTCGAATCCGATGATCCGCTGCTCTTTGAGGTGCGCCACCGCTGCGTCCAGCGCCGGCCCCTCCTCCGTTATGACTTCAATCGGACCCGGAAAGGAGATGAGCTCAAGCGGCTCGATCGCTTCCGGTGCAATGGTTTCGCAAAACATTAATACATCGTGGGATAGATGAGCGAATAGGAGTACGGCAGGAGTTTTTCAATCCGCTTGAGGTTGGTCTCGTCAATGTTGGATTTGGAGAACGGTACCGGCTTGGTAGTAATCTCTTCGGTGCCGATCTCGCGGCCGTATTTGTATTCGTAAGTAAGGCTGCCGTCCTCGGTCAGGTACTTCGCATCCAGGTCGCCGTTCGGCACCGAGATGTAAGGCGCAACCTCCATTTCGGTGATTCGGAAGGCCAGGTTGCCGTCTTCGCGCAGCGTGCGGTAGCACTCAATCGCGGTGTAGATGGCCGGATCGATGAAGGCGAAATTGTCCGCAATCAGGTGGCGGTAGATGTGGCGGCCGTCCACCGTGTAGTTGCGCAGTTCGTCGATCACCTGCTGCAGGGTTTCGATCAGGAACGGATAATGGGTGCAGCCCAGAATCACGGCCTTCAAGGGAACCGTGCTGCCGCTCTGACGGTGGCGCTCCACCAGCGAAACCAGATTGAAACGCGCGTAGTTGATAGCGTTATTCAACTGGAATTCAGCATACTGACCATCTTCGCCGACGGAAGTCAACACGCGCCCCTGGGTCATATCGAAGTTGTAGACCGGGAGGAGTTCCTTCTTGATGTCGGCATCCGCCTCGCCGAAGCGCGGGCCGCGGTAGGAAGCGCGCGGGGTCTTCAGGTAGACATTCACATAGTCCGGTTCGCTGTCCACCGACTCGGCAAATCCGTAGCCGCTCTGGTTGACCACGACGATCTCCTGTTTGATACCGCGCTCCGAAACCATCTCGCGGATGGTGCGCTCGTAGGCACCCGAGGAGATAGTGCCCTGCGTGGCCAGAACGCCGATTGCGTAGGGCGCCGTCTCATCCTTGAACTGGTCCAGCGTAGCCTTGACGCCAGCGTTGATCACGCCGATCACCTTGACGCCGGTGCCGCTCTGCGCGAGCATGGACTGCACATATTTCAGGCCGTAGGCGGTTGCCGTGTTGCAGGCAATCACCATAATCTTGACCCGCGGTTTTACGCCCGCTGCCGGGAACTGGAAGGGGTTCTCGTAGAACTTGTCCCCCATCAGGAAAAGCGCGTCCTTAATGACCAGTTCGCGGAGGTAATCCGCTTTGCCACAGGCATCATAGACGCCGTACGGCATGTTGGCCTGGTCGGCCAGGTAGATGAAGTGCTCTCCGGCGAAATCCAGGATACCGTCGCGGCTCTCCTCGCCGGTAATGTTCTGGAAAGCATCGAGCGAAAGGATCTTCTCCAGCACGGTCAATCCGCCGGTACCGCTGTCGAACACGCCGATCGGCAGTTCTTTAAGGTCGGTCGGATAGGCCTTGAAATCAGCGTAGAAGGCCGATGCAGTGTCGTTCAGCGCCTTCTCGATGATCGGAATGTTGTCGTAAATCTCTTTCTTCTTGCCCTTGCAACCGGTCAGCAGGATCAATCCGGCCAGCAGAAGGATGGCGTAATTCCTGATTTTCATAGCAGTTTTTATTTGAGTTTTGCGAGTGCAGCCTTGATACGGGATATAGCCTCCACGATGTTTTCATCGGAGGTAGCGTAGGACATGCGGATGCACTCCGGGGAACCGAATGCGTCACCGCCCACCGTAGCCACGTGGCCCTCTTCGAGCAGATACATGGCCAGGTCGCTGGAGGTGTTGATCACGCGGTCGCCCGCTTTCTTGCCAAAATAAGAGGAGCATTTCGGGAAGAGGTAGAAGGCACCTTCCGGTACGTTGACCTCGAAGCCCGGGATCTCCTTGGCAAGCCGCACGATCAGGTCGCGACGACGCTGGAAAGCTTTGCGCATCTCTTCTACGCAAGCCTGGTCGGCATTCCATGCCACAGTGGCTGCTTTCTGGCTGACGGAGCACGGGCCGCTGGTGTACTGGCCCTGGAGCTTGTTGCAGCCCTTGATGATCCACTGCGGAGCGGCCATGAAACCGATACGCCAGCCGGTCATCGCGTAAGCCTTGGAGACACCGTTGATGATGACGGTGCGCTCGCGCATACCCTCGATGGAGGCAATGGAGGCGTGCTTGCCGATATAGTTGATGTGCTCATAAATTTCGTCGGCGAGGACGAAGAGATTGTCGTGCTTCTTGATGACCGCTGCCAGGCCCTCGAGTTCCTTAGCAGAATAGACGGAACCGGTCGGGTTGCTCGGGGAGCAGAGAATCAGCATCTTGGTCTTGGGGGTGATGACGGATTCGAGCTGCTCGGGGGTAATCTTGAAGTCAGCCTCGATCTTGGCCTCGACGAATACCGGGGTACCCTCGGCGAGTTTCACCATCTGGGGGTAGCTGACCCAGTACGGAGCGGGGATGATCACCTCGTCACCGGCGTTGACCAGTGCCAGGACGGCGTTGCAGACGCACTGCTTTGCGCCGTTGGAGGTGAGAATCTCGTCCGGGCTGTAATCCAGGTTGTTTTCACGTTTCAGCTTGTCGCTGATGGCCTTCTTCAGGTCCGGATAACCCGGAACCGGAGAGTAGCGCGACCAGTTGTCGTCGATGGCCTTCTTGGCGGCTTCTTTGATGTGGTCAGGAGTATTGAAATCCGGTTCGCCGACGGAAAGGTTGATTACATCGACGCCCTGTGCCTTCAGCTCACCGCTGCGCTGCGACATAGCCAGCGTTGCAGACGGAGAGAGCTTGTTCAAACGGTCAGAAAGAATATTGTTCATAATGAATAAGTTATGTTGTTTTTACAGTTAGGTTTTGCGTACACTCCGGGAGTCATCCCTGGTTTATCCTGCAAATATAACACTTATTTAAATAAGTGGCATTCCTCCCGGGCTTTTGCGAATATTTTGGCGTTTTAGAAATCTTTTATACCTTTGCACTGAAAATGGTGCTTGGGCCGGGAGGTTAGGCACTGGTCTGCAAAACCAGTTAGAGCGGTTCAATTCCGCTAGGCACCTCCAAAACAGACGAGACCGCAGATCGCGGCCTCGTCTTTGTTTTGGAGCTGCCCGGGCAGCCATATTTACCGGGGCATATCCCCGGACCCCTTCGCTTCGCGGAGTAGCCGCCACGGTAAAAAACTCAAAGAAATAGATTACCTTTGGAGAAAAATTGGAAGAGTATGAAAATCGGAGATAAGATGCCGGAGTTTTCGGCGAAAGATCAGAACGGAAAGGTGTGGAGCGCGGAGGCGTTGCGCGGGAAGAAGACCGTGCTGTACGCGTATCCAAAGGACAGTACGCCCGGGTGTACGGCGGAGGCCTGCGACCTGCGGGACAACTACAACCGGTTCCTGGCGCTGGGCTACAACGTGCTGGGAATCAGCAAAGACAGCGTAGAGTCGCACGTGAAGTTCGCGGCCAGGTACGAACTGCCGTTCCCCCTGCTTTCAGACCCGGACCACGCACTGCTCGAGGCGCTCGGTGCCTGGGGTGAAAAGAAACTCTACGGCAAGGTATCCATGGGTACCCTCCGGAAGACCTTCATCTTTGACGAAGAGGGTCGTTGCACGGAGATCATCGACAAGGTCGACACCAAGAACCACACGGCTCAGATTCTGAAATGATTCCCGAACTGAAGAACAGAAAGTGGAAGGTCCTGACGAGTGAAAAGATGCTCGATCGGGGCGTCTGGATGCGGCTCCGGAAGGAGCGGGTTCAGTTGCCTTCCGGCGTGGAGGTACCCGAATGGTTCATTCTGGATTTTCCGAACTGGATCAACGTGATTGCCATCACCAAAGACGGTCAGTTCGTGATGGAAGACCAGTACCGGCACGCCGTCGGCGAGACCCATTTTGAGCTGGTTGCCGGCGTGATTGACGACGGAGAAACCCCGCTGGAGGCCGCCCAGCGCGAACTCAGCGAGGAGAGCGGCTATGGCGGCGGCAAGTGGGAGCTTTTCATGACCGTGGCCCCGAACCCCACCAACCAGAGCAACTACAGCTACACGTTCCTGGCCATCGGCGTCGAGAAGATCGGCGAGCAGCACACGGATGCCTCCGAGGACATCTGCGTACACCTCTTCACCCGCAACGAAGTCCGGGAATTGCTGGAGACCGGAAAGATTATCCAGGCGATGCATCTGGCGC